>JAZUIB010000036.1:0-34405 GCA_045642025.1 Synergistaceae bacterium | reverse complement strand
AGATATAGGCAAATACAGTGAAGAAGATATAAGTTACATGGCAGACAGAATAAATGATCTGCCTAGAAAAAGATTTGGCTACAGGACACCGCAGGAACTGTTTGACGAAGAATTAGACAAGATATATGCAATTAGATAACCAGCATAAATACAGCAGACTAAAAATCATACTAAGGTCAATCTTGCTCAAAACGTTTTTGTACGGCTCAGAAAAATTTGTGCAACTTGTTATTGAAATTTTCGTGAAATTTTCGATTTTTAATTTTTCAATTTTTTATGCATAAAAATGCCGCAATTTTTCCCTCTTGCTTTTTCTGTGTTTCTGTTTTATTATCATAGTCACAACAGAATAGTGTTCGAAGATTTTTGGACAGGGAATCAGGTGAGATGCCTGAGCAGCCCCGCTGCTGTAACCGCGACAAAGGCGTGCAGTTCCATTGCCGAAAGGTGAGAAGGAACGCCGGAGGATGAACGGAAGCCAGAAGACCTCCCTTAAATCTGTGCAAGGTATCGCGAGGGCGAGATACGGCAGTTTTTGTGCGCGCATGGGGCGTGTCTGAAAATGTATCTTATGACTCTCGCAGATGTATGCGGGAGTTTTTGTTTTATTGCGGCATTGCGGAACGGACTGTTGAATATTTATCAAGGGGTGTTTCACCATGAAGAAGTATGTCTCTCTGTTTTCAGCGGCGCTGCTTGCATTATCCGCGCTCTGTTCTTTCGCTTTTGCGACGGACACTGTTCAGCAGCTGAGCGCTGTGGAGGTTACCGGCTCACGGGTAGCCGATGACATCGCAGACGTTCCGGCTCAGACAAATGTTGTTACAAAGGAAGAGATTGCAAAGTCAGGCGCGACAAATCTTGCCGATGCTCTTGCAAGAATTCCGGGCATTAACGCGCTTACGAACAACAACGGACTTGCCTTTGCGCGCAGCGTTTCAGTCCGCGGCTTCAGCACAGAGGTCGCAGTACTTGTCGATGGTGTTCAGTACACAAATCCTCTGCACGGCGCGGGGGAAATGGGTGCTCCTAATCTGAACACTATACCGATTGAAGATATTGAGCGCGTTGAGGTCGTAAAGGGCGCAGGCTCTGCGTTATACGGCTCTGATGCAGGGGGTGCCGTTATCAACGTTATTACAAAAAAAAGCCCTGACAAGAGTTCCGCTTATATTAAAACAGAGGGTGGCAACGGCGGTTATTTCAGAGGCACTTTCCGCGGAACAATAGCCGAAGACGGGCTTTACGGCACTGTCGGTTACAGCAGAACTGTTGAAAACGATGACCATGTATATGATATTTACGGTTCAAGGCTGAAAGATTTTTACGGCAATGATTACACTCTGCGGCTTGAAAAAGGTAAGTGGGCATTTTCAGGCAGTTTCGGTGACTCAGAATCACGCTATAACAGTTATGATACATGGTACGGAACAGGATTTAACGAAATCGGCAGGAAAGACAAGTATGCGCGTCTCAATCTGCAGTACAAGGACAACCGTACAGCGGGACGAATTTTCTACAACAAGGCTGAGTATGATTACCCGCTTGAAATGAACCCGAGCGGTCTTTATTACAATAAATATGACACGGAGTCTCTCGGCTTAAACTTCAACCGCAAGGAGTTGTTTGACAAATGGACTCTTGTGTGGGGAACGGACATGCGCAGAGATAAAGTCAATTACAGTAACTACGTTGACCCGACAGCTGATTATGACCTTGCAAGAACAAATATCGCGCCGTATTTTGAGGCAAATCTCCCGATAGGCGCGGCAAATCTTGATTTTGGCCTCCGCCTTGACCATTGGAACGTAAACAAAGGGAAAACGGAAAATCAGCTGCTTCCGCGCCTTGCGCTCAGTCTGGCGGACAAAAATGACGTGTTGTTTTACGCTTCGGCAGGGCGTTTTTTCTCAATGCCGTCTTTTTATCAGCTGATGGGAGAAAGCTCCATGTGGGTGACGCCAAATCCTGAGCTGTCGCCTGAAAAGGGGTGGAGTTTTGAAATCGGCGCAAAAAATGAACGGGCAAAAAATCCGTGGTCATTCAATCTGTTCTATACCATGCTTGATGACGCAATCGTTTTCACTTATGACCAATCCACCAGTATTTCGCAGTACAACAACGTAAATAAAAAACGCGCGTGGGGCGCTGAGGGCAAATATACGTGGAACTTTGTCAAAGGCTGGAGCTACGCGCAGCAGCTCAGCTACACAAGGACAGAGGAAAAGGCGGGGGAAAACAGCAGCTGGACACGCTCGACAGACCCGCGCTGGGATGTCGCAGGTTTTCTTAATTACGAAAACAAGGGCTTCGGCGCGGAAATAAACTGGCACCTCTACGCAGACAGAGAGTTTACGCACTACGCCGCAGGCGTGGATGACGGCAGCATTTTTCTTGTAAACGCTTCTTTGAACTACAAATGGAAAAATGAAACACTGCGCTTAGCCTGCACAAATTTGTTTGACAAAAAATATTATACAAACGCCTCAGGCTATCTCGGCGCAGAACGCCGCGTGATATTCAGCTGGCAGCACGAGTTTTAGCCTCAGACACTGTATAAACCGCGTACCGGCGCTGTTTATATAAAGAGAGATGCATGCTGACACATCCTCTCAGTTTCAGAAAAGGCTCCGACACTTTCCGGAGCCTTTTCATCTCAAAACGAAAGAAATGTTGTATCATTGCTGACATGAAAAAAATCTCTTTTGCATTCTTTATACTGCTTGTCTTCGCCGGTCAGGCTTTTGCCGCGCCGCGCAAGATTATTTCTCTCAATCCTGTAGGGACTGAAATTTTGTTTGCGCTCGGTCAGGGCAACAAAGTAGCAGGTGTAACCACATACTGCGATTATCCGCAAGAAGCAAAAAAGAAACCCAAAATAGGTGACTATTTCAATGGAACAAACATTGAAAGCCTTATTGCAAACGGGATTGATCTAGTTGTAATTTCCGACCTTCAGGATTCTCTTATTCCACGTCTCAAAAGACTTGGTATAAATTATGCCGTTATTAGACAGGCAAATATTACTGAAGTTTATAATTCAATACGCGTTGTAGGGAAACTATGCAATGTTCAGCAAAAAGCTGACGAACTCGTGCGCGGCATTCAGAACAACCTCAACTATATAAAGAGAAAAACTGCAAAATATCCTAAAACTACTGCAGTTATCTGCGTTTCCCGAGAACTTTCAGAGCCGCGAATACACAGTTTTTACGCGGCAGGCGACAAAACCTTCTACAGTGAGCTACTTGAAATCGCAGGCGGGAAAAATCTTGTAAAATCACGCTCTACAAACTATCAAAGGATCTCTGCGGAAGGTCTTCTTGTACTTAATCCTAATGTAATTTTTGATATAGTAGGAGACAAGACATCATATCATTCAAATATGGGAAAAATTGATCCAGATAAACTTTTTGACAAAAAAAATCTAAAAAATCAATGGGAATCATCTACCTGTGTAACGGCCTCAAAGCACGGAAATATTTTCATTTTGGACGGAACGCTTTATCTTCGTCCAGGTTTGCGTATGGCAGAAATTGCGCTTGTTTTTGCAAAAAAACTACACCCGGCTGCGTTTACCAAATAAAAACTCTTCCATTTCAATGTCGCCAAAACAGCCAAAACGTGATATATTTTTATTGTAACCGCTAACCGCTTGGTTACGCTTTATTAGGTTGTATGTTATAAACACTACATAAATGGAGGAATTAACATGAAAAAATCACGTATACTCTGCACCGCAATGCTCATTTTAGCACTTTTGGCGGCACCTGCTTTTGCAGATATGTTCTATCTGTGCAAGAAAGACGGAACAGCAAAAGTCTCTGCTTTTACCTCCCCAAATCTTGTTTGGGGCGATTACCCACAGGACCTCACTTTCCCTGCAGGAGACAATGACGGCGGTGTATGTCTATCATCTTTTGACTGCGGAGAAACCTCATGGATGTTTGCATCTGCCTATAATTCCGCTGACAACAAACAATACGCTTATGTATATCCCTATATGCTAAAAGGCTGGGGAGAACTTAACCCTAATGACCAGCGTATTGAACTGCAAGACAGCAAGATGATGGCACCCAGAGGTGCACTTTACGCATCTGACAACCGTTTCTATGTTATAGACAACGGAAGTGATAGCAACGGCACAGTTACGGCATACAGTATTGATCTTAAAGATATGGGTGATGGAAAACTGCCGTTACCGAATTTCAAGAAACTCGCCGAAATTACGTTCGATTCCGAAAATATAAGCTTACTGGAAACAGGGTGCACAGCACATCCTGAAGCAATTTTCTCGGCAAACACCGGAGATGAATACACAATCTTCGTGCTTCTCAGCGTTAAAAAGAGCGACGGAACTTACGGAAAGAACATCCTCGTTTCGGTTAAATACACAGATGATAAACTCAATGTAGAAAAGTTTATGGAACTTAACACAAGCGCTTTTGACGGGCTGTCCCATAAACCGTGCATAATGACCGTAGAAACAATGCCTCGGATCTTCCTTGCCTGCGGTAATCTTGTTGAAATGGTTAACCTGTCAGAAGAATGGACCAGTACACTGCTTTACAAAAACGGAAGCGGCGAAGATGACTGGGCTGAAAATAATTTCAGATTTACGGATATTGTTCTCGACGGCAGCAGCGAGGATTCAACCGCTTACATCATTGCACAGGGTTACAACGAGAAGGACAGCGACACACCTTACTATATTCGTGAATATACCGTTAAAGTTGCAAAACTGATTGACCCTGAGGCTGAGGAAAGAACAATGTCGCTCGGCTCTGATTTGAAAGACAGCGAATACCACAACACCTCCGCAATATATGACAGTTACATGGGAAGAATTTACCATTTCCTTGGAAATGATATCCTTCTCTTTAACAAAAAATACACTTCTGCAGATCTCGGCGGTGCTTTCATCACAGCTGAACCCTGCAAACCGTATATCCAACAGCCTACTGGCAAAGATTACGGCAGTGACAGCGGCGGAGGATGCAACGCAGGCTGCAGCGCTGCAATGATCTTCTTCTGCGCGGTACCGTTCTTCTTCAGAAAGAATGACTGATTAACAAAATAATAAAAAGACCTCCGAACGGAGGTCTTTTTATTATTTTTAAAGGTTAAGTATTCGGATTGCGTTTCCTCCCATAATCAGCTTTTTGTCGCTGGCGGGAATAGACAGCCTGTTAATAATCTCAATTTCACGCTTTGGATTGTTCCATGGGAAATCGCTCCCGAACAGTATTTTCTCTGCACCGTGCTTTTTTATAATACTTTCCATCGTTCTGTCATCTATCCACGGCTCTGCTGTCCATGCCGTATCAAAATAAACGTCTCGGCCGACAAGTGTTTCAAGCACTTCACGTGATAATTTCAGACCGCCCATGTGCGCCGCAACGATTTTCAGTCCCGGAAAATTCTTTTCCACCTCAATCACAGACTGTACGGAACAGTAAAGTTCTTTCGGATATGTTGGATCCCAGCCTGCGTGAAACAGCACAATCAACCCAAGTGATCGTGCAAGGTCATACACTGGAAAATTTATTTTGTCTTCCGGCTTAAAACGCTGCAGTGCAGGGTGAAATTTCAGACCCTTGAGCCCTGTCGCAGCAACAGCCTGAACGTATTCTGCAGCGGAATGTGTCTGCGGCATAACGGAACCAAAGGCAATAAGATTGTCGGAATTTATTTCAGCTGCGAAATTAAATATACTTTCATGCTGATGTTCGCGCGTTGCAATACTCAAGACAACAGACTTGTCTACGCCGTTTTTTGCCATGTTTTTCAAAAGTTCTTCCCTGGTAGGATAGCAATCATAAGGCACTCCGGCATTGCTGTCGAGTTTTTTCATTGCATACCGCGCGAGTTTGTCAGGAAACAGATGTGTGTGAAAATCTATAATCATGCAGTTATTATAGCACGCCGTACTACCTTGTATCCATAATCATATTTATTCTGGTATTTTCCTTTATACTACAAGAGCACCCTGCTCAATATATTGCACACAATTCCTTTAAAATTTTCAGGCTTCCTGGAACCTTCGCCGATACATGCAGGACAACCGTTTTTACAATCACAGTCGGCAACTGCATTGTATGCAGCCTGCAAAATTTTTGTCATATTCTCATACGCACCTTCTGCCAAGCCTGCTCCACCAGGAATATTATCGGCAATAAATACTGCAGGGCTGTTTAGATATACATCTCTTGCAAAACCCTTTACTAGAAGGTCTTTTTCGTCACACATCAGAAAAATCGGTGCTATGTTTTTCACAAGCCTGGCCAATGCATCCACTGCCGCCGTTATTAAAGGATTTTCCTGCTCGGAGGAAAGGGCAATCCAGCAGACCTCTGTCATCATTTTCTCTTCCGGCATATTTACTTCACCGTATCCGACAGTCTCGTGCGTGGTCAGTTTTATTTTTCTGTATAATCTAGGAACATGTGCCACAACAGCCTCCGCCCAGCCAAAATTTTTATCTCTTTTAATTTCATTTTTGATATTTATTCTAACGGACTCGTCGCTTTCAGTGTAATAATCGCAAGATGTAAGTTTAACACGGCACTCAAGTTCTTGCGTATCAGTTTCAATAACCATATAACTCTGTCCTCTGTGAACATATATTGCGCCGGGGAAAATCAGAGATGCGGACGAAACCTTGTCTATTGTTCCAATCCAGCGTCTGCGTTTTGTATCTGAAACATCAATTATTCTGTAAGTCTCGCCTGAAGCACTGCGAAGCGAACACGCAGCTGCAGGATAATAATTCCCCGTCCAACGGTAATATTCTTTTCCACCTTCATTAGATACTGCAAACAATCCTTGCTTTGTAAAATATTCAAGTATAGTGTCAATGTTGTTACCGCCAAATTTTTCACCTTTGTAAAAAGGCAGTTCAAAAACTGAACAGCATACATGATTGACAAGAATATAAGGGTTGACAGGATTTATTCTGGCATGTTCGGCTGAAGTGCTGAAAAGTCTGCCTGGATTTCGCGTGAAAAATCTGTCAGAAGGTGTTGCAGAAATAACCATTACAGATGCAGAAAAGGCTCCACGCCTGCCAACTCTGCCAATCTGCTGCCTAAGGCTTGCGATGCTTCCCGGGTAACCGTGCAGTACGGCAAAATCCAAAGCGCCTATATCTACTCCAAGTTCCAGTGCGTTAGTGCTGACAACTCCTCGAATTTTGCCTGTACGGAGTCCTTGCTCTATTGCGCGCCGTTCTCTCGAAAGATATCCCCCTCTATAGCCTGTCACTATTTCCGGATTTTCACCGTTATCGGCAAGTTTTTTGCGCAGGGCTTTAAGCAGCAGTTCAGCATTAAGCCGTGAGCGCGTAAAAACAATGGTGGAGATACCTGACCGCAAGGCAAGCGATGCTATACGTGCAGATTCAAACAGTGACGAACGTCGTACCCCTGTTTTTTTGTTAAGCAACTTCGGACTGTAAATCATAAAACTTTTTTCCGATACAGGCGCACCGCTTTCCGCAATAAGTTTCATTTTTCTGCCTATAAGCGCTTCGGCATGCTCTTTCGGGTTCGCAATTGTCGCAGAACAACAGATAAACACAGGCGATGCTCCGTAAAATTTACAAATTCTTTCAAGCCTAACAAAAACATTAGCAAGATGTGAGCCAAAAATACCCCGGTAAGAATGTACCTCGTCAACCACAACATATTTCAGGCTACGGAAAAATTCAGCCCATGCATTATGGTGCGGCAAAATTCCGGAGGAAAGCATATCTGGGTTTGTTATGATAATGTTCCCTGTTTCACGTGCGATACGTCGCTGTTCTGCAGGCATATCACCGTCATAAGCAAAACTTTTTATGTCACGGTCAAGCAGTCCTGCTATTTCCTCAATTTCGTTCAACTGATCCTGTGCAAGCGCTTTTGCCGGAAAAAGATACATTGCCCTTGCCGAACTGTCTTTCAGTACAGCATTAAAAACCGGCAGGTTATAACAGAGTGTCTTTCCTGAAGCCGTAGGAGTTACTATAACAAAATCATGCCCGTCAAGCGCATATTCAACTGCAAGGCTCTGATGTGAATATAACCGTTCAACACCTAAAGCCTGCACAGCTGATACTAGCCTTTCGTCCAGTTTTCCGAACGATCCAAAACAGGCTTCAGCCGCAGGATAATTTTTGACACAAACGACCTCACCATCCAGTTTTTTTATACATTCCAATAGTTCAGGAATATTTTCAGGACGTTTTTTTACAAGGCGCCAGCCGAGAAATTTGCGTATAAAGCTAAGGTATCTTAAAATTTTCAATATTACGGCTCCTTCCGTAATTATCATAACACGAAACAGGAATAAATTTTATGCAGACAATATTCTGCATTTTATATTTTTACAACTTACAAAATTATTCCGCAAGACATAGGTCAATATGATTAAAATCAAAGCATATTTGACCTAGAATAGCGATATGCTTCCAACATTATCCATCAGCAAACCGTAAATATTCATCTCACTATGCGAGACTTTTGCGTTATAATTAGGTTTCGGTGGAGGCACAGTATGGTCAATAGCAGTTGGATAGCAAAAATAACATATAACGGCAACATCGTGTGCACGCAGCTCTTTGACAACGAGTACACTGCTGTTGCGTTTGCCCAACGCATTGCCGTGTCCCTGAAAAACAGGTGCGAAATGAAACAGTCCTACCATACAATCCGCATTGAAGAAAACTCTTCTCAAACTTATCCCACACAGTTTCCGCTCAACACACGCACGAGAACCATAGTGATTGTCGAAACTGACTTTACTGACTTAAAATGATGGAATACCTCAGCCAAATTCCTCTTTTCGGTTCACTTGCAAACACACTTATGATTATAGCCGGAGGAATTGTAGGTTTGCTTATTAGAAAGCGAATACCTCTGCGGCTACTTGAGATGCCAATCATGGGACTTGAAATTTTTGTTTTGGTACTCGGTATGTCTTATGCACTTAAATCACATCATCCGCTTATCGTGGTGACAAGTACTGCTTTGGGCTCTTTAAGCGGTGAAATTTTAGATTTTGATGGAAAATTAAAGCGGCTTGGTGACAGAATAGAGAAAAAACTCGGTAAAACAGGAAACGGTTTTTCAAAAGGTTTTGTAAGTACAACTCTTATTTTCTGCACAGGCTCCATGGCAGTTATGGGTGGACTTGAAGAAGGTTTTGGACAGTTCCCTGCAACATTGCTTACAAAAGGTATGATTGACGGAATAACAAACATAGTTTTTGCGGCAACGATGGGATTTGGTGTTATATTTTCTTCGATTCCAGTTTTTCTGTATCAGGGAATGTTTACTGTTGCAGCCAAATGGATTGCACCGTATATGACTGAAGCCTCAGTAATAGAAATGACTGCGGTAGGCGGCATTATGCTTATAGCCGTAGGACTTAATATGATGGAAATAAAGAAATTACGTCCAATGAATATGCTGCCTGGCTTTATAGTGGCTATAATTCTTGTGCGTCTCTCCGAAATATTTTAATTACAGTATTGTATATACTTTAAAACAGCCATTTTACTCGTTTTTTTTGTTCACCATATTTATTATTTTATTTATAAAATTCATTTTTTATGCAAAAAACTGTTTACATCAGCAACACATCTGATGTAAAATGTTTTCTCACAAATTTTTGTTTAATTTAGACGAGTTAAGATAAGAGGAGTGGTTACCATGACAAAAACAGTAAGACGCACTTCAGATAACATTCTTCTGAAAACAGCACTAGAAAATTTCTATGACGCAGCAGAAGAAATGAAGTTAGACAAAGGACTCATAGACATTCTCTGTCGTCCGGAAAGGGCAGTTAAGGTTGCTGTTCCAGTACAGATGGACAACGGCACAGTAAAGGTTTTTGACGGCTACCGTGTTCAGCATTCAACAGCATGCGGGCCTTCAAAAGGCGGCATACGTTATCACACAGGTGTCGACATGGACGAATGCGAAGCATTAGCAATGCTTATGACCTGGAAATGCTCCCTTGCAGGCATTCCCTACGGCGGAGGAAAAGGCGGCATCTGTGTTGACCCTTCAACACTTTCTATGGCTGAACGGGAACGCATGACACGCACCTATGCAGCCCGTATGGCAAAGTTCCTTGGCGACTGGGATGACATTCCTGCACCTGACGTTGCAACAGGCGGTCAGGAAATGGTTTGGATTATGGATACAATTTCCAAGCTCCACGGACGTTTTGAACCAGGTGTAATTACAGGAAAACCTATTTCTTACTGGGGTTCCGAAGGTCGTACTTCAGCAACTGGATTAGGAGTTTACACCTGCGTAAAAGAAGTCCTTGAAGCAGGTGCAGACGAATTTAAAAACGCAAAAATAATTATCCAGGGCTTCGGCAATGTTGGTCTTAACAATGCTCTTTTCCTGCACAATTCAGGAGCCAGCATTGTAGGCATTAGCGACATCTCCGGCGGTTATTACTGCGAACACGGCATAGATGTCCCTGCCGCTGTACGTTATGTTCAGGACCACGGCGGACTTCTTGAAGGCTACGACCAGCTCGGTCTTGTCAAAATGTCCAACGATGATATTCTCACTCAGGAATGTCTCGTCCTCTGCCCTTGCGCACTTGAAGGTACAATTAATGACAAAAATGCCAAACTTATAAAGGCAAAATATATCGTTGAAGGCGCCAACGGCCCAACAACCCCGGAAGCTGACAGGATTCTCGAAAAACGCGGCGTACACATTGTACCTGACTTCCTTGCAAACAGCGGCGGAGTTATAGGTTCTTACTTTGAATGGGCACAGAATCTTGCAGGTTTCTTCTGGTCGGCAGAAGAATATGATGCAAGACTTGTCCAGATTATGGAAAGCAATTTCAAACGCGTATTCAAATATTCCATAGCACACAACGTTACAATGCGCCGTGCTGCCTTCTGCGTGGCAATTAAACGCGTGGCAAAGAACCTCAAGCTCAGAGGTTTCTTCCTTTAAACAAAAACATGCATAAAATCATTTCGGAGAGGGTTTACCCCTCTCTGTTGTTTTTACGGCACAAATTTGACAAAAATACAAATGAGTTGTATTATCCACCCTCGGTACAAAATATACTGACGTGCAGATGCCGTACAGCATAAGAAAGGGGTGATTGAATGAGCAATAAATTGGTATACATCGGAGACACCGCATATTGGAGAACTCCAGAAGGCAATTTCATCAAAGCAAAAACTAGAAATGGAAAAATTGTAGAACCAAAAATCGTTATGCGCTGGACATACAAATAATCTCACGCATAACGAAATACCCCGTTTTGACAGGATGCAATACTTTTTATACTCTACCTTAATCTGAAAATTCAAAACGCCCGCATGTGTGGGCGTGTTTTATCTTATTCTTCAGGTTTTACAGCAAGGAACCGTAACCTTACATAATCAACATACCATTTGTCGTTTTTAAAAAGCATTGGTTTGCAGTATTTAGTAACCTCATCATAGAATAACTCTTTTTCCGTTTCACTTAAACCTTCAGTATGGCTGTTGGCAAAAACCTTCAGCCAACCACAAAGTCCGTCCTCATCAAGCTCTGTAGGCTTATCTATACGTGCTATATATTCAATCTTAAAGCCCTGCGCTCTAAGAATATCTGTAAATTCACCGTAGTCGCAGAATTTCCACGGATTTCTAGCTTTGTAGTCTATACCACGATTTGCAAGAGCGATTTTCATACCCTCGCGTACTATACGCAAGCAGCCGTCTCCTCCACATTCAGCCGCAAAACGGCCTCCCTGTTTAAGCACCTGCCACACCTTGCGAACAACAAGATATTTATCCGACATCCAGTGAATTGCTGCATTGCTTATGACAGCATCAAATTTATTACGGCTTTCAAAGTCAACACCTTCGATGAGTCGTGCATCTATTCCTATTTTTCTTGCAGCTTCCACCATTTCAAGGCTTGAATCAATCCCAACTACTTCACAGCCTCTATCAACGAGTTCTTTTGCAAGAATTCCTGTACCACAACCCAAATCAAGAATTCGTTCACCCTGCCTAGGTTCTAGCAACTCAAGTACAGGTTTGCCGAATTCAATAATAAAACGTGCGCTTTTGTTATAAGTTTCTGGATTCCAACTTTGATTTGCCATATTTGCTCACCTCTGCTATATTATAGCCTTGCGGCAAAAAATTGCCAAATATTATACTCACAAAAATCACATATTTACAGTTTATAATGCATTTTAGGATATAATATCAGCAGATACAATACAGATTGAGAGGGATGTTACCCATGAAGAAAATTACAGTTCTTGTTATTACAGTTACCCTGTTTACCGCGTTGTTTCCGGCAGTTTCTTTTGCGCATCCTCCAAAGGCTCCAGAAATAACCTGGGCGGCAGACACACACACACTTACCGTAAGTGCGCCTCATTTTGTCAGCAACCCTGCAAAACATTATGTATTGGGGCTTGTTGTTTTAAACAGCAAAGGTGAACAGCTTTTGACAAAACAATATACGAAGCAGGCTTCAGAAAAAACTTTCAGCGACTCTGTGCAAATCAATAGCCTTAAAAACGGAGATACTGTAAAAGTTAGGTTGATATGCAACATCATGGGCACGGCAGAAAAAGAATTTAAGTTACCATAAATCAGCCAGTATAACAAAGCCTTCAGAAAAATTTCTGAAGGCTTTGTTATTATTTTATTTTTTCTGTGTGTGTGACTTTACCATCGCTCCAGTAATATCTTACATTCTGGTCTTGCGGTGTAGAGAATGATTTAAGTCCGCTGCTGCCGTAACTCACCTGAGTCTTGTCCGTGTTTTCATATTTGACGCGGAGCGGAATTTTATTATCAGATTTGAATTTCAGACATCTGCCTTTGGAAAGTTTGCCTTTGTATATCTGTTTCTCCCCTCTGGAAACTTCAACAGATATATCCTCTGACGGAGCAAAGATATAAAGAAGATTCTTATCAAGTTTTTTTATTTTATCTTCATCAAGTGCAGGAGATCCTTTAATACCATTTTTGCTGTCTTCCTCTGCCTTTGCGCGCTCCTCGGCAAGTTTTTTGGCTTTTGCTTCCTCTGCCTTTTTGGCGGCCTCTTCCTTCTGTTTTTTCTGCTCTATAATACCGGCTGTACCGTTTTGAAGCTGATTTATTTTTAAGCCTGAAGATATCTTTTTACTGAAAACAAACGTCAAGCATACCGCAGCGATTACTAGAACTATAGCAATAACCAGAATCAGCGTACTGTTGTCATGTTTGTACCCTGTCCCCTTAACAAAATCCTTGCTTTTTTTTGCAGAAGTATCTACACGAAGACTGATTTGAGACGTGGCTGATGGAACCAACAGTTCTGAATAGGCCTGCCAGAGTTCATCTGCGCTGAAAAGTCCGCAATAAGACTTGACAAAACTCCTGCGGCAGAAATCTGACGGCAGTATTTCTAAATTACCATCCTCAATGGCCTGAAGATACGCTTCATTTATTTTTGTCCTGGATGAGATCGTTTTAAGTGACATACCAGAACTATCCCTCATAAGTTTCAGCTGATTGCCGAGCTGCTGAACGGTAAGAGACTGTTCGTTATCCATGCTGTTCATCACACGCCTTTCTCATCTCTCGAATAATTTCCGCAGGGTTTTCTTGACCAAACACGGCATTACCGGCAACAACAACATCACATCCGTGAGCAACGGCAAAAGCTGTATTTTGAGGTCCAATGCCTCCGTCCATTTCTATAAGATAATCATATTTTTTTTCTGCGCGCCATTGTGCAAGGCTGTAGACTTTTTCCAAAACTTCCGGAATAAATTTCTGCCCGCCGTATCCCGGATTAACAGACATAACAAGCACAAGGTCAGCAAGGTTGAGTACAGGTTTTACAATTTCCGCAGGAGTAGACGGATTTATCGCAACACCTGCAAAAACACCTGCGGCTTTTATACTCTGCAGTACACGGTGAAGATGCGGCGTGGCTTCGGCATGGACAGTAAGAAGCGATGGTTTATGGTCAAGAAACATTTCCGTAAAACTTTCTGCCGGCTCAGCCATGATATGCACATCAAGGAAAGCTTCGGGATATTTGCAGCGCAATGCTTCAAGCAGAGACGGACCATAAGAAAGATTAGGTACAAAGTGACCGTCCATAATATCTAGATGCAACCAGTCTGCTTCACCCTCCAGTTTTTCAATACTGTTTTCAATGTTCAAGAAATCCGCAGAAAGCAGTGAGGGCGCCACAAGCAGTTTTCTGTTGCGTTTAAGTTCTATTTGCATGTCTCGTGCCATACCGTTTCACCGCCAAGTATAATACTGACATTCGCTTTCTCTTTATATTTAACCGGCAAAGATATGACTTCATTGCCTTTAACCATAATATCTTTAAGTACATGACTTCCGTCTGCATCGTTCATCGTAATTTGCAGATTGAGCTGCTTTGTCAGAGGCGGAACAACATAACGTATTTTAGCCGATTTTAAAGATATGCTCTGTTTAGGTTCAGATTGCTCTGCAGGTTTTGTTTCCTGTTTAGTTTCCTGTTTTGCTTCCTGTTTTTTTACAGGCTGTTCAACCGGATGCACTGCCGGTTTTGCCTCAGTCTTAGCAACAGTTTTTGCCGCCGTTTTTGCAGTCTGTTGCGGTTTTTCCTTTTTTTGGGGTACTGTTTTGTTTTCTGTCTTTTTTGCCTCTTGTTTTATTTCTGTTTTTGGGGTATCAGTTTTTATGTCGCTTTTCTTTGTATCCGTTTTTTTCACAGTTTGTTTTTCCACTGTTCTCTTTTCAGGCTCTTTTGCCGTTGCTATTTTTTTCTGCGGCTGCTTGGCAGCGGGTTTGACCGCTTTTACAGTGCTTTCTTTGGTTGCAGCCGGAGTTTCTGCAACAACAATATTCGCAGAATTGTCTGCAACTGCAAGCACCAGAGAAACCGTTGCTCCCCTTTGTACTCTGGAACCCATATTGGGTATTGCAGATATAACAGTACCTTCTTTTGATGACGAAGCCTCGGTAGTAACTTTTCCAGGGAGCAGACCGATGTCTTTCAGGATTTTAAAAGCCTCATCTTTTGTTTTTCCCCTTAAATCCGGGATATCAACGGTTTCTCCGTCAGAAGTACCTCCGCTGCATACAAGCAGTTCTACGTTTTCACCTTTGCTGACCTGCTGTCCTCCGGAAGGATTTTGTGCCATAACTGTGCCGTCAGCTCTTTGCGAATCACGTATATAGAGAATTTTCTCAACCTTAAAGCCGCATTCTTCAAGCATCGTTACAGCTTCGTCTTTTTTTATATAACGAACATCAGGAACCTTTTGCCGTCCGCTGCCGTTGCTTACCTGCAACAGCAGCGATTTGCCGCTTTTAACCTTTGTTCCAGGTTTAATATCCTGAGCAAGAATCTTGCCTTCAATTTCTGATGAATCTACCTTTTCTGTTTTTACAGTAAGTTCTAGTTTTTTCAGTGCATACGAGGCATCCTGCAACTGCATACCGACGAGCTGAGGAACAAGCACTTCGTCATTTCCTTCTCTGAAAATTGCGCGTACAGCAATATACCCGCAAACTGCAATCGCCAAAATAGCAATTATTATTCCCAAACGCTGAAGTTTACTCATTTTACAGCCTCCTGTTTACGTTTCATAAGTAGTGCAACGTAAAAACCGTCAATCCACGGAAGCATGGGGTTCATAATTGTACCGAACGGTTTTCCTTTTTGCATGAATTTTTTGTCGGCTTTAACCGGCAATTCAACAATATCTTTATGCTTTGCAAATACTGATGCAACAACCGCCTCGTTTTCTTTTCTAAAACTTGAGCAGGTCATATAAGCTACAATTCCGCCGGGTTCTGCAAGCTGTATTGCACGTTCAAGCAGACTGCACTGCAGTTTTGCGTTTTCGTCAACGTCTTCCGGTTTCATGCGCCATTTACCTTCAGGATGTCTTCCCCAGGTGCCAGAGCCTGAACAGGGCGCATCAAGGAGAATAAGTGACGGGCTGATTTTTGGTTTCAGTTTAAGCGCATCGCCGATACGAAGCTGCACACGGCTACCAGCATGGAGTTTCATAAGTTCAATCTTTGCTGTCTGAATCTTTGCGGCTGAAACATCCCAGGCCTCTATCTGCGCAAGCGGGAACATATCCATAAGCTGGCGTGTTTTTACGCCGCGTCCGCTGCACATATCAAGTATAGCTCCGCCTTTATAGCGCTCTGTGAGCAAATTCACAACATACATTGACGATTCTGTCTGCGGTGAAACCTTGCCTTCTCTAAAACCGGGGAGTGAGGGGGGATAATCTGTTGAAGCCGTACGCACAGAATTCTTCAGAAAATCTGATGCCCACGCTTTACCGCCAGTTTTTTCTTCGTATTCTTTTATCCATTCGCCACGGTCCACATCGCTTACAAGACGCAGTGAAAGATATGTCTTCATACCAATTGCTTTTATAAGTTTTCTTGCTTCTGCAGCAGAACGTTCGGCCACCCATTGCGCGGCTGCCCAACCGGGAACCCCCCAATAAAGCGCCTGATCGCTGACAGAAGCTGTTTTTTTGAGTTTTTCAAGATATTCCGCGGCTTCCTCGGAAACTGCGCGCAGAACAGCATGAACCGTTTTTACATCCTGAATATCCTTTTCGCGTCCACTTGCTTTCACTGCCTGAAGCACTGCATTGATAAGCACGGGAGCTGCAAAATGTTTAAGTTCTGTAAGCCCAGCAATGCCTATCATGAGCGCTGTCTGTGTACGGAAAGACAACGCACGCGCATTGCGCTTGCAATATTTCAGCATCAGATGTTTCCAAAGTCCCTGCCTTCTCAAAGTGCAATAAACCAACAGAGCTGCGACGTCGCGGTCGCCTGAATTTATTTCCGGATAAAGTTTTCTCAGTGCTTCAGATGCAAACCCCCCTGCGCTTACTTCCAAACAAACATTAAGCGCAGCTTCAATACCTCTCATAGTGCGTTTCACCTCATGTCGATACTAAACGGGAACAGTTAACTGTTCCCGTTAATTTTACACTAAATTTCCATATATTTTAAGTCTTTTTAATCTCTGCGCGAATTTCTCAGCAAAATAAGTCTGAGAAGCTGTAAAACAGTCATTACAAGCGCGGCAACATATGTAAGTGCGGCTGCTGTAAGGACCTTCTTGGCGCCGAAAACCTCGTGTGAACTCAAATAACCGTTATTCGCAAGAATATGCAGCGCTCTTCCGCTTGCATCAAACTCAACAGGGAGTGTTATCGCATGAAACACCAGAACACTGCAGAAAAGGATAATTCCCAGGTCAATAAGACCGAGATAGCTGAAAATAAATCCTATGAAAAACAGCGGCATCGAAAGCGTTGAGCAGATATTCACCACCGGAACAATGGCATTTCTAATTTTAAGCGGCGCATAGCCCTTTGCATCCTGAATAGCATGCCCGCATTCATGGGCAGCTACTCCTATCGCTGCGATACTTGTATTTCCTGCTACACTCTGAGAAAGCCTAAGCACTTTTGCGCTAGGGTCATAATGGTCTGTAAGATCTCCTGCTATGTGCTCAATTGACACTCTATGCAGACCGTTGGCGTCAAGAATTGCCCTTGCAGCCTGATCTGAGGTTATGCCGCGCACAGAGGGAACTTCAGAATATTTTGAAAAAGCGGACTTCACCTTAAACTGAGCCCAGAGTGAAAAAATAAAAGCTGGGATAAGAAGAATTATTGTAGGATCATAAAACATTTAGTACACCTCCGAATTTATTTTTTCTTTAACATAATAAAGTTTAGTGCGAATTACCTTATTTGTCCTCTGTAAAAATGCGCAATCATACTAATTATTTTTTCCTGTTGTTCCGCAGATATATCTTCTGCAGGAAGCAATATAAGTTTCTGTTTCAATGCCTCGAAATTTTCGCAGTCCGTATTTTCATATACAAACTCCGGCACACTGCAAGCAATCTCTGACTTTGCAAGACATTCCGCAAGAGCATCTCTGTTCTTTGCCAACAAAGGGAATACAGGGATAGTTGAAAAACTGTTTTCGTCTGCAGGCAACATGCAAATATCAGAATACAGGTTTCTTTCGGCAAGCAGATGAATGTAACGCGCCGCCGCAAGTCTGCGTCTGCCGTTTATAATTTCAAAGTCCGGCTGAAGTTCAATAAAATTCTTCGCGCAAAAGGCATCCGACTGAGGCAGTCTGTCTGCAAAAGCACTGTCCTTTGCGCAAATCAGCGCAAATTTACGCTCAATGACACACCCTATGCCAAAATGACCAGGGCGCATAATTTTACCTTCAGAAAAACGCACTGCGCCTGCACAGCTCACACACTCCTCAACAAGAGGAAGCTTTCTTTCGGCAAGTTCGGCAGCAAGGGCTTCAATATCCGCAGGGCATCCGAAAGCATGAGAAAACACGACTGCTTTTGTCCTGTCATTAATCTTCCGCATAACATCTGCGGATAACACGGAGAAACTGTCTTTGCACACATCAGCGGGTACAGCTTTAATATTATTCTTTTCAAAATATCCCGAAATATCCGAGAATATATTTGCCGCAACTATTATTTCATCACAAGCAGACAGTTCAAGCGCGGAAAGCGCAGTCTCAACTGCGGTCTCTGCACTACAGAAACGAACTGTGCCTGTTTCAAAAAAACGAGCTGCTGCAAATTCAGCCTTTTGAACATTAAAATCAGACATATCACAGCCTCCGCAGATATTTTAACAGAAAATTGAAAATTCTGTTACTTGTAGGCACAATTCGACAGTAGGATACATTTTACCGCCAAACATACTTCAAGCTGAAATTCGCGCGCTCCGGTTATTAAATCTGCTACCGCAGTCTTAAATTTAAAAACTTCTGCTACTGCAAATCTTCGTCCTTTATTTTTTCAGGGTCGTAAGACAGTCCAAATTCTTTGCGGGCAGCATTTTCAGCACGGTTATCCCATCCCTTCGGTGCAATATTTTCTCCTGGTTTATACTGCCAGTGAAATATTTTGCCGTCCGGCGTTGCGTTTTTGCGGTTTTGTTTCATTACAATGGCAAGACGAGCTTCGTCATTACGTGCTTCATTTCGTCCTTTCTGATACTCTTCTGTGTCTTTGTCCGTATCAGGAGTGACATAAGCAAGCGCAATAAGCGGTCTGTTCACATCTTCGATTTGAAGCAGAAGTTCTATGCCGTCACTGACCGGTATATGCTCGGTATGTTTTCCTGCAGCACCTATTATTGCGCCAGCAGATGTATAGCTTTTATCTATTATATTTCCGATTATCGCACCTGTTGCTGCGCTTTCAAAGCCGTTGTCCTCTGTTCTGACATGTCCGCTTTCGCACAGCCTGTAGCCGAGAAGCTTTGAGTAGGGCAATATTGCTGCGCTGTCTTTTCCGTTACCGCAAAAAATACGCTTGCTTTCGTCATCAAGTTTAATAAACGGGTGTAAATAGTTGATCTGCTTGTCTTCCGACTCAAACTCATTTTCTTCGACAAAAGCGTTAAGCTGCTTTGAGAATTCAAGTGCACTCTCACGCACCTGAACATCCTCTTTTCTGCGCCGCACAAATCCGTTGGTGATGTACAACAAGACTCCGAATACTATAAGTGCCGTAATTATTGATGTCATTTTTTCTGCATCTCGCTTTTCAAATATAAACTTAAGAATGCGGACTATTTATATTCCACATTCTTTATTGCGTCTCCCTGACTTCTGAGCCACATTTCTACTCCCTGCCCGCCGTACACTTCGGCAGTAATTTCGTAGCTTTTGCTTTTACGCTTGAGAATTCTGGCTGTAGGCAATCTGTCAAGCACAGCGTCTATGGCGCTTCCGGTATACGTAAAATTCACTCTGCACAAAGGCCCGGTAAACATAAACTGAACACGTTTTCTGAATTCGCCTTCCTGAAAACGATCCTTGTACGGCACGGAGAATTTTTCTTCTGTCACTGTAATTTTTTTCATGCGGTCTATTCTGTATACAGTAGGAATAGATTCGTCAAGGACATCCTGGCGTTCGCTGAATCCTTCGTCTTTTATAAATGCCGCAAGGTAGAAATAATATTCGGAAAATATTATCGCTGCCGGCTGAAGGTGGCGTTTAACCGTATTTCCGTCACTCGCCCGTCTATAGTTTATATCAAGCATACGATGGTCTTTGATAGCCTCGGCTATCATCCACATTTTGTTTACAAAATCATCGCTGTGCTGAGGCTGAACATAATGAAAAAGTTCGTTTTTTATCATCTCTTTTATGATGCTTTTGTCTTTTGGGTTGCAGGATTCGGTTATTTTGTCAAGCAGCTCTGTCATCTTTTCCTTTCCGACAGAGCGGGAATCAAGGAGTATTTTGCAGACAGCAAGCGTTTCAGCGCCGTCAAGCTTGTACTTTGTTTTTGCCTGCAGTTTGTAGCCGTTTTCCCTTGCGTCATAGACAAGCTCCAGATAGTCATTTGTTTCAGGATTATCCGCAAGGTAGTTCCGTATTGCGTCAAGATCTCGTCTAACCGAGCGTTCACTGATGCCATAACGGGCAATTTCTTCCGCTTTTACAATGACGTGTCCTGCGCGAAGTCTGGTATAAATGTCAAGAATGCGTCCGAGTCTTTCGCCGTCACATATTCCATATGCCATTTTCGCCACCTCCTGCCTAAGTTTTAAACCTTACCGCTACTATTATATACACTCAGACGGACACATGTATGTCCGTCTGGGAAAAATTTTGCGTTTTTTCTTAGCAGTTCCAATCAAGACATACTGTACTATCATTTGCAGTGTAAATTTTGCAAATTCTTAGCATTCATCTGTACATCTGTCACTCTGATTTTTTTATGTATCAATGATTTTCAATGTTTTTTTAACACAATGGTTCTATTTTTTGAGTTCATACATAAACTAGTAAACAAAAATAGCGGGAACTGAGTTCATTCAGTCCCCGCTATTTTTGATCATCTGCTTATCTCTTGCTGCTTCTTCTCCATATATTAAGTTTCTGGGCCTGTGCAATAAGCTCTTCGCGAAAATCGGGATGCGCTATAGAGACGAGTGCTTCCGCACGCTGCCAGGTAGATTTTCCCTTAAGATTTACTATGCCGTATTCGGTGACAACGTAGTTTGTGTTTGCCCGCGTGTCGGTGATAATTGAGCCATTGTCGAGCGTTGGAAGTATGCGTGATTTGAGAGTACCGTCTTTCGTCACGAAGGTTGAAGAACAGCAAATGAAACTTTTACCACCTTTGGACAGATAAGCCCCTAACACAAAATCAAGTTGTCCGCCTGCGCCGCTTATATGCTTTGTGCCTGCACTCTCGGCGTTAATTTGTCCAAACAGGTCAAGGTTTACGGCATTGTTAATTGACACAAAGTTGTCAAGCTGCGCTATTGTGCGCACGTCGTTGACATAATCAACAGGCGCTGCCATACATGCCGGATTATTGTCAAGATATTCATAAAGTTCCCTGCTTCCGGCAGCAAAGGTATAAACCTGTCTGCCTTTGTCAAGCGCCTTATGCTCGCAGGTAATTTTGCCTGCCTTAGCCATTTCAAGGTATGCATCAACATACATTTCTGTGTGCACGCCAAGTTCCTTGAGGTCAGACTGCGCAATCAAGTTTCCGACTGCATTGGGCATTCCGCCTATTCCAAGCTGCAGACATGCGCCGTTCGGAATTTCATTTACTATAAGTTCGGCAACTTTTTTATCAACATCAGTTACTGGGGAGGCAGGCATAACTCCTATCTGAGGATTGTCACCCTCAACAATCATATCAACCTTTGAAATATGTATGCCTTCTTCAGCGCCGCCGAGACAGCGCGGCATATTCTGATTGACTTCAACAATAATTTTGTCCGCCGTTGCGCACATTGCCGCCATATGCGAAGTGTTGGGACCAAAGTTAAACCAGCCGTGTGCATCCATAGGCGCAACCTGGAAAACAGCAACATCGGAATGTAGGCTGTCGCGGTAATAGCGAGGCACTTCGGAATAGCGCAACGGCGCGTAGAAAACAAAACCTTCATTTATCCGTCTGCGAGCAAAACCTGTCATATGCCATGAATTCCAGGTCATATGCGCCGCGGGATTCTCAATTCTGAAAATCTCGGGCTCCCAAAGCAGAATACCGCCGCGGAAGTTGACATTTTTGAGCTTCGGAAGTCTTTTTGCAAGTTCTCTGTCAACAGCAACGGGAGTGCCTGTTGTCCAGCCATAGTCAACCCACATGTCTGATTTTATACAGGCTGCAGCCTTTGCTGCGGTTGTCAGTTTTTTCTTATATTCCTTTGAGAAATCCATACTGCTTCACCTCATGAAATCATAAAATTTTTACTGATGTGTCTATTATAGCAGATTATTAAAAAATAATTGGTCAATAAAAGACTAACATTATTTATATCTTTTTATCACATTTTATATCAAAGGACAAAAAAATTATCTCATACTAAGATAATCTTCTATACCGTCGGCTATACCGCAGGCTATTCTGTCCTGATATGACTTATCTGCCATTCTCCTGTCCTCATCGGCATTTGTCATATAACCAACCTCTACGATAACAGAAGGAACCGTACTCCAGTTTATTCCTGTCATATTGTCAACTTCGATTACGCCTATACTTTTGGCACCGGTTGCCTTGCACAGATTGCTCTGGATAAAAAGCGCCAGTTTTTTTTCTTTACCGTATAATCCGGCATTAAACGGATTTCTGCTGCTTCTGCAAAGCGTCATTATGCCGTGCGTATCCTTAGGCTGAGTGGCAGCCGGTGCATTGGCATGCAGATTTATTATCAGCTCTGCGCCGTTTTCAAGGGCCTTCAGCACACGTTCCCTGTTGCTGATGTTTACATCATTTCTCTCACGTATCATTATTACTCTGTGCCCGCGTTTTACAAGCTCTTTTTTAAGCCGCAGCGCATTTTGCAGATTCAGTTCATATTCAGGTATACGGGTTGCAATGCCGCAAGTACCTCCGGAAACTTTATATTTCATAACATCTGATGACGGCCCAAGTGCCTCTTTTTCAAGATTTGCCTTTGCCTGATGACCTGCGTTCACTGCTATAACCGCAGCATGCGCAGAGACCGCAAAAACAGATATTAAAACTGCCGAGAACAGAATAGATTTTACACAATTTTTCATTTTACTATCCTTTCACAGCCTCTCTCCGTTGTAATTTCAATAAGCTGCTAAGACCTAACAACAGATTTTATTTCACACCCGCAATGTCAAGAAACATAACGGAAACCTCAAAACAGGAATGCAAAACAGCCTATAAGTCTGCTCCAGCACAGAAGACAGGGCAAATATTCCTCTGTTGAACGCAAAACATAAAGTAGTGCTAAACAAATGCAGCGCAGTTTGTATCTATTTCAAAAAACAGCTCATTATCTGACGGTCTGCCGCTGTATATGCGCTTAATTGGCATACCCGGCAAACCGTTTTCCATACTTAACGTTCACAAAGCAGCTTCCCTGGAGGCAGGAGATTATCAAGCGCATCTTTTTCGAGCCCAAGAGCTTCAATAATCTCTTCGTTCGATGGATAGCGCCGTTCAATGGCGATTTCACCGTCAAGAGTACAGACGGGAAGCGCCTTTTCGCCGTTGGCTTTAAGGTATGCAAGCACCTGCCTGTTTTCGGCAAAGGCGCGCGGTGTTCTTGAAAGGTTATAAACTTCCAGACTGATGCCTTTTGCTTTAAGCGTCTCGTAAACTGAAGACATGCGCAGCAGTTCAGGATTTGCTTTTGCTCCGCAAATGCCGGTAATACAGCATGCAGCCTGCTCGTAAACCGCAAGTTTTTTTATCTTATGCACTGTATTGTCCGATAATTCTGGCATACAATAACCTCCGAACGTAAAATCGAATAGATAATGACTTCGCACATATTCTCTCTGAAGAAACACCTTACGTATTCCGCGGTCATCTACACTTCGCAAAAGAACCAATGACCGGAAAAGCAATGCAGAATTAGAAAATTCAAGCACACTTCTAAAAAGCATATAGCAGCTGGCAACTTACAAAAGCGATGTGCAAATTGCCGGCCTGTGCAGAACGCCGCGAGGCAACCGTCATACCGTGCAATTCACGCTTGAGTATAGATGGCAGCAGGGAATACCTACGACTCAAACACAGCCTATACGGCAAATGTATTTGAACAAGCGGCATACAGCCTCAGCAATTGTACTAAGGAATATGACACACCTTACGCCGGCATCATTTTCCTTCAGCGAGAGTACCTGCGGCTTCCGCCCTTTATTTTGTCAGCATATCCGCCACGTACGCATGTCTGAGCCCGCGCAGACTAAGCATAACCGAGCGGTTTTCTGTAATTTCCATAACAGACCGGACAATACATGCACCTGCAAGCACAACGTCGGCACGTGCAGGGTTCATGCCTGCCATTGCTCTGCGCTCGTCAATCGTCCTGCGCGCAATCTCCTTTATCAGAGCATCCAGCTCTGTTTTTGACATAACAGCGCCGCTGAGTTTTTCCGCGTCGTATTCCGCCATTTTTTCTTTCAGCATAAAAAGTGTCGTTAAATTGCCGCCTGTACCTGCAAGATATGTCGGCCTACCCTTTACACCGTTTTTTACAAGTTCGGCGCGAATAACGGCCTTTAAACGTGAAACAGAGCTTAACGGCGCTGGGGCCTCAGGCAGGAAATTTTCCGTCAGTCTTACAGAACCAATGTTAACGCTGAACGCACGCGTGATTTTGCCGAGATTTGCATAAACAAATTCCGTACTGCCGCCGCCCATGTCAAAAACAAGTATGTCGCGCCTTACGGAACCAGAAATTTCGCTCAGCATGGCATTAAATGACAACTTTGCCTCTTCTTCTCCGGAAATTACACGGAGGTCTGTGTGCGCAAGGTCTTTTACGCGGTTCGCAAAATCGTTGGTATTTCTGGCGCTGCGCAAAGCCATTGTGCCTATAACTTCAACCTGCTCGGCGCCGTCTGTGTGTGACTGCTCGACGTAATCGGCAACAACGGAGGCTGTACGCTCTATTGCCTCTCTCGAAAGCACTCCTGTTTTATCCAGTCCTTCACCAAGCCTTGTAACAGTATTTACATCTTTTACAAACTCAACTGCGCCGCTTTGCAATACACCAACCGTGTATTTTACCGAATTTGTGCCTATTTCCACGACAGCGTGTTTCATGCGTTCCACTCCCTTTTATTCACAGACATTATACTATTTATGGCGTTTTTTGTACTATAATCTTGTCAGTATAATTCGCACACGACAGAGAGGCAGGATAGAATGAAAAACATCGCGGTCTTTTACGCATCGGAAGGAACAGGACATCGTACGGCGGCTGAAAACCTTGCCGAACGCTTTAGGCTTGACATTCCTGACGGCAGGGTAATCTGCGAAGATATTCTTGACTGCGTGCCGCGCCCTCTTCATTACGGCCTTTCAAATTACTATCTCTGGACAGTACGCTTTTGGCCGTGGCTATGGGGAAAATCCTACTACGGATCTGATCACCCGGGAATAACAAAATTCTGCTGTGACTTTGCGCATAAAATACTCTGCAAACTGTTTTTGCGGCATGCGGAAAAACATGCGCGCGAAATCGGCGCAGAAGCTGTATTCTTCACACATTACTTCGGTGCGGAACATTACGCGAAAAGAAATCCGGAAACTAAAGTATTTTTTATAAACACAGACTACGAAACACATATTTTCCAGCGTGCGGGAAAACTTACGGCATTTTTCGTGCCAAGTGAAACCTCTGTAAAACAATATGCCGCTGACGGCATTAAAAACGTTTACAACACAGGAATACCGATTGCAGACAAATTCATGCGCACACCATCAAAAAAAGAAGCCAGAGAACTACTCGGCATTGAGCAGAAACAGCGTGTAATACTCGTAAGCGGCGGAGGTATCGGCGCAGGAAAAATTGAAACAGTTGCCGCTCAACTTACAAAGCGCTCTGACTGGCTGACAATAGTAATCTGCGGCAACAACAAAACATTGAAAAAGAGACTTGAAAAAAACATGGCAGACGCCGAAAACATACGTATCGAAGGTTTTGTAAACAACATCGAGCAGTTTTACCGCGCTGCAGACCTTGGAATAATCAAGCCCGGAGGGCTGACACTTGCCGAAACGCTGGCGTCAAAGCTGCCTCTGCTTTTAATGGACGCCGTACCAGGACAGGAAGAATGCAATATGCGCTGCGTGTGTAACGCCGGCGCAGCCATAAAACTCAAAAATGCGGAAGCAACACTTCAAATGACGGAAGAAATTTTCAACAGCCCGGAAAAACTGAAAAATCTTACAGAAAACGCTGAAAAATTCGCAAGACCTGATGCGGCAGACAGAATACTGAAAATTGCAGAAAGTTTGTAAAAAACAACGGCTTGAACTCAAGCCGTTGTTTTTTAGTTTTTGCTGATAGCTGTCAACTGTTAGCAGCCGTACGTTCGCATTGCTCACTTAAACAACCGATTAAAGCATCGCCCGATTGAATCAAACGCGGTGCGGCAAATACCTTACCGGTTAATCACAGTACAAACTGCCGAATGGTGACACTTTCTGCGCGCTAAGTTCGCCTACTTTTTCGCAAGTTCTGCATCAATCGGCTGCCAGCCTCCGCCGAGAGCCTTAAAGAGTTGTATTGTCGCGCTGGAGATACGTCCCTTGTTGATGGCGTACTGTTCGGAAAGCGACAGATATGCTTCCTGCGCATTGATTACCGTGTCAAAATTGACAAGTCCAGCCTTGTACTTGTCTTCTGCAATTTCAACTGCCGCCTTTGCTGCATCAACACCGTCTTTGAGCGACGTTCCTCTGTCTATTCCGTGCACAGACTCTATAAGTGCGTTGCGTACTTCGGCAATTGCCTTGAGTACAGTTTTTTCATAAGCATAAAGCGCCTGTTTTTCCAATTCCGTCTGAACAATTATATTGCTGCGTATCGCGCCCCAGTGGAATATCGGAAGAGTCACTGAAGGCCCGAAACCGAAATTGCGTGATACTGCTTTGAAAAGGCTGTCACTGTCTAAAGCTTCCGTACCTATGGAACCCGCAAGGAAGAAACGCGGCCACAGATTTGCCTGCGCGGCCTGCCGTTTTGCAAATGCGGCCGCAACCTGACGCTCTGCTGCTTGTATGTCAGGACGCTGACGAAGCATATTCGCCGGTATGCCGTACAATACACCGCCGGAAGCTACAGGGATATCCTTTGTCGCATTGAGTTCTTCTTCAAGTTCGCCGGGAATTTTGCCGACAAGTACAGCTATAGCGTTCTTCGCTTCTTCCACGCTTGTTTTGAGCGGAGGAATCATTGCTTCGACCTGTTCCAGCGTATATTTAGCCTGCTTCAGCGTAAGCTGGTCGGCAAGTCCTGATTTCCAGCGAGATTCCTGCAGTCTGTACGTTTCTTCACGCAATTTATAGTTTTCTTCGGCAACCTTGAGGTTAAGCTGTGCCGTGCGGAGCGTTATATACTGAAGTGCGATTTCAGAAGACAACGACACCCAGGTGTTGTAAAGTTGTGCATATTGCGACTGCACTGTCGCTTTTGCTGACCTAACTTCCGCGCGGCGGGCTCCAAAAATATCTATTTCCCATGATGCATCAATACCGAGTGAAAACACGTTTGATGTCATACCGCCGCTGCCTCGGTCACTCTTCTCCGGCGCATAGGCGTCTCCGCTGGTTGCTACAGATTTCATTCCGCGCTGATATGTGCCTGTTGCGTCAAGCCACGGCAAAAGGTTGGCTTTGCTGGAACTCAGCCCTGCACGCGCCTGCACAACTCTTGAACGCGCCGTATTGAGGTCGCGGCTGTTTTTAAGCGAGCACTCTATAAGACGTGTAAGCGTTTCATCGTTAAACGTCGTCCACCAGCTGGCAAGAATTTCAGGACTGGGCTCTGCAAGTTTAAGTTCTCCTGAGCTGACATCAGGTATAGGATAACTTTTGGCAAGTTTCGTAAATTCCCCGTCTTTGAGCTGCGGATCTCCCTTTGCCGCCTCTACAGAGAATGCTGTGCCTGCGAAAACTACTGTAATGAGCAGTGCAAGAATTATTTTCTTTTTCATCTTATTATGCCTCCTGCTCTGAAATTGTATCTGTTTCTTCAGCTTTTTTGCCGAAAGTGCGGCGTTTGCCGTACACCTTTTCACGCATCGTCTGGAAAAATACATAAAGTCCAGGTATAAGGAAAATGCCAAGAATTGTTGCCGCGTTCATTCCGAAGAACATTGTTGATCCGACAGCTTTGCGAGAACCTGAGCCTGCGCCTGACGCAAAAAGCATCGGGAGAACACCGAGAACGCAGGTAAACGCTGTCATGAGAACTGAACGGAAACGTTCTCCTGCCGCGGTCGCCGCGGCGTCTATGATCGAAAGTCCGTGTTCTTCGCGCTGCTCCTTTGCAAACTCAATGATAAGTATCGCGTTCTTTGCCGCAAGCCCTATGAGAAGCAGTATGCCGAGCTGGGCGTAAATTGAAATCGGAAGACCCATAACACGGACACCCAAAATTGCGCCAAGCATAGCCACAGGCAAAGAAAGTATAACCGGAACAGGTACAGTCCAGCTTTCATACTGTGCGACAAGGAACAGCAGGGCAAACAGCAAAGAGACCGAAAGTATAAGCGCAATTTGGTTGCCTGCGGTGCGCTCCTGATAGGACATTCCTGAATAGTCAACCGTATAACCTTCAGGAAGTTTAGCTGCAAATTCTTCAAGTACTTCCATACCTTCACCCGTTGAATACCCCTGCTTCATTACAATGTTAATATTCGCCGACGGGTAGAGGTTGTAGCGTTTGTAAGTGCTGGGAGCAAGCACTTTTCTGACATGAACGAGCGATTCAAGCGGAATCTGCTGTCCCGTCGCGCTTGAAACATACGCCCTTCCGATGTCGCTGATTTTTGAACGGTACTGTGCATCAGCCTGCACCATAACGCGGTTAACCTGTGAGCCAAGGTTGATATCGTTGATATATGCTGAACCGAAATACATCTGCATGGCAGCAAACACGTTGCTGACAGGCACATTCATCATCTCTGCCTTTTCGCGGTCAATGTCAACGTAAAGGTGCGGCGTTCCGGCATTATAGGTACTGAATGCCGCGGCAACCTTTTCATTGCTGTTAAGCTGCATCAAAAGTCCGCCAAGAACCTTTTCAAGCTCCACAGGGTCTGATTTCAGCGTTGATTCGAGACGCACGTCAATACCGCCTGAAATACCAAGTCCTGAAATAGCAGGCGGGGTAATAACATTAATTTTCGCATTCGGAATACGCGCCGCAATACCGCGCACCTTTCCGACAATGGCATTGAGACTCTGACTTCTGTCAGCGCGCTCTCCCCAAGTTTTGAGCGGAACAATGATTGACGACCAGTTTTCACCGCGTCCGCCTATCAGCGACATACCTGTAATAGCCATTGTGGTTTTTACACCCGGTATCTTTCTGATCTCATCCGCAAGCGCGTTTGTGAGAGTTGCAGTACGCTCCTTTGAACTGCCCTCCGGAAGCTGGATTGCCGCGAACATAACTCCCTGGTCTTCATCGGGAAGGAAGGCTGTAGGCGACATCTTGTAAATCAAGAAGAAACTGCCTATAACAACCGCGACCGCAAGCATGACTATCCAGCAGTGCTTTGCAAGCCAGGTTGACTTTTCAACATACCAGTCCGTTGATTTTTTGAGGCCGTGGTTAAACCATGCAAGAGGTCCCTTCTCCGCTGGCTTAATATCCTTGAGAAGATGCGCGCACATTGCAGGGCTTGTTGTAAGAGCAAAAACAAGCGAACACATGACAGAAATAGAAATAGTAACCGCGAACTGGCGGTAAATCTGCCCTGTAATACCCTGCATAAACGCGACAGGAACAAAAATCGCAAGGAAAACCAGCGTTGTAGCAACCATAGGCCCTGTAATATCTTTCATAGCCTGGGTAGTTGCCTCAAGCGGCGTACACTTGTCGCGTTCCATGACATAAGTAACACGCTCAACGACGACAATTGCGTCGTCAACAACAGTGCCTATAACCAAAACAAGTCCGAAAAGCGTAAGAATATTTATAGAATAACCGAGAGCCGCGAGCCCTACAAAAGTCGCAAGCAGAGAAACAGGAATTGCCATAATAGGCACAAGAGTGACTCTCCAGTCCTGAAGGAATATCCAGCAGACAAAAACAACAAGAAGGAACGTAATAATAAGCGTCAGCAATATTTCCTTGATAGTTTCGATAACATATTCAGTTGAGTCATAGCCGAGATTAAGCTCAATGCCGTTGGGAAGCGTTCTTTTTATCGTTTCGATAACCTTCGTGGCAGCGCCCATAACCGTAAGAGCGTTAGAACCTGACGCCTGCGTCATGTCAATCATCGCAGCATCTGACCCGTTATATTTATTGGCAAACGTGTAAGACTCAGAGCCAAGTTCAATTTTTGCAATATCCCTAAGCTTCACGACACCGCCGGCATTTGTGGCAACAATAATCTTTTCAAAATCGGAAACCTTTGAAAGACGCCCCTTTGTAAGCAGCGAATAAGTAAGCACCTGATTTGCCGTCATAGGCGCAGTACCTATAGAGCCCAACGATGCCTGAGTATTCTGTCCCTGAATTGCGGCAGCAACCTGTGCAACCGTTATACCAAGAGAAGTCATGCGTTCAGGGTCAAGCCATATACGCACGCTGTAACGTCCGCCCCACACATCAACGTCGCCCATACCCGCAACACGGGCAAGAACATTTTTGACATTTGAATAAGCATAGTCCATAAGCTCAAGGCTGGAATACGCGCCGTTGGGCGATGTAAGAGAAACCATGCCGAGGTCCTGGGCAAACGCAGACTTAACACTTATGCCTCGCGCCGTAACCTCCGATGGAAGACGCGGCGTAGCCTGCGTAACACGGTTTTGAACTTTAACAAGCGCAATATCAGGATCCATGCCCATTTTGAAAGTTACAAAAAGCTGATAGTTTCCGTTGCTGCTTGCCGTTGACTCCATATAAATCATACCGTCAACGCCGTTGAGTTCCTCCTCAAGAGGAGCTCCGACAGTTTTTGAAACAGTTTCCGCGTCTGCGCCGACAAAGTTCGCATTAACGCGAACCTGCGGAGGCGTAACATTAGGATACTGCGCTACAGGCAGGCTGAAAATACAGATAATGCCTGCCAGAGCCATAACTATCGAGACAACCGACGAAAACCGCGGGTGCTCTATAAAAAACTTTGCAAACATACTACTTACCCTGTTTTGCCGGTGCTTCCGGAGTCTTCTCGGCGTCCTTTGCCGGCTTAAGATCCAACTCAGACTCCTTAGCCTTCTCTGCCGCGGAATCTCTGCTCTTCTGGTCTGCGGCAACCTGCACCTTTATGCCGGGACGCATCATCTGGATACCCTGAACAACAATCTTGTCGCCCTTTTCAAGCCCTTCCTCGACAAAACGCGCGCTGCCATACTCATCGCCGAGCTTCACGCGCTTCATAACCGCTTCACTATTCTCATTCACGGTATAAACATAATCACCCTCAGCATCGGCAAGCACCGCTTCCTGCGGGATAAACTTCACAAGGCGTGTTTTGACGGGCTTTGCCGCAACACGGACAAGAGCGCCGGGCATCAGCTTACCCTTTCTGTTGCTGTAACGCACACGAACTGCGACAGTACCAGTTTTCTGGTCAACCTGATTATTCTCATAATCGCGCCTTCCGTCAGCTTCAATAACCTCACCGTTAGAAAGCGTAATCTTTGTTCTAAAAATTGAACCCCTGCCGCTAAAAGAATCTATAAGATTAAGATAATCCCTGTCCGGCATTGCAAAAGAAACACGGATAGGATCCTCCTGAACAATAACGGCAAGCGGACTGCTGTCCGGTTTCACATAATTACCCTTCGTAAAAAGAGCCTTGCCGATACGGCCTGTAATAGGAGAACGTACAGACGTTCTGTCAACATCTATCTGCGCAATCTGCAAAGAAGCCTCTGCCGAAGCAAGCGCTGCCTGCGCAGCAAGATACGCGGCATTTGCCTTATCGCTTTCAGAAGCTGAAATCGAGCGCGGGTCTGCCGTTTTAATACGCTTCAAATAACTCTCCGCATTGACAAGATTTGCCTTTGCTTCCTCAACCTGGGCTCTGCGAAGATCACGCGTTGCCACATACTGCTTCTGCTCCAGAGTAAACAGCACCTGCCCTGCGCGAACAATTGAACCTTCCTTAAAATTCACGGCATCAATCTTGCCCGAAACACTAGGCACTACATTAACCGTCTGAATAGGCTCAACAGTTCCGATATACTCCTTCTGCGTCGAAAGATCTGCTTCCTCAACCTCGCCCAAAACAACAATAGGCGCTGCCTGCGCGGCCTTCATTGCGGCTTCCTGCTGCGCCTTCTTCTCCTGCGCACCCTTATTCCAGTACCAGCCAAACGCTGCAGCCGCGACTAAAAGAACAATCGCGATAACTCTTGTTGCTCCGCCTTTTTTCTTACCGTTTTCCATAATGCCATTCTCCTTTATATAAATTACAAAACTAACGCCAATTACTCATTGTCTGCCGGCGCGCTGCCAGTTGCAAGCTCCCTGTCAACAGCGGCAAACAGAAAATCAACATGCTTAAAAAAATCCCTCTCGAGCATATCCATAAAACGAAGATTGCCAAGCCCGTTAAAAACGGCAACCACAGCCTCCGCGACCGCTTCACAGTCAAAACACTCCTTAACCCTGCCTGCGGCCTTTTCACGCTCAAGCACTTCCGCCACAAAATGCTTTTCCCTATTAAGAGAAGCTCTCCGCAAATCCCTAAGCGCCGTACAAACCTCCTCGGGCCACTCATTCATACGGAGAATAATTCGGCGAACCTTAACATGCATTTCCTGACTTCTCGGATTCTGAACAAACAACTTATAATACCGCTTCAGATCATCCAGCGTATCAATCCTCGCGTCATGCGGCGCAAACATCCCCGCATTTTCCGCATGCAGATGCTCCGCAAGCTTGATAAACAAATCATTCTTGTTCTTGAAATGCCAATAAACAGCACCCTTCGTCATACCGACTCTCTCTGCTATTTCGGCAATCGAAACCTGCGAATAAGGCTTCTCGCTGAAAGCGTCAAACGCAGCCTCAAGAATCATCCGGTAAGTCTCATGCGCATCTCTCTTTGTCCTTCGCAAGCCTTCGCCTCCTGCAACATAAGATATGCACAAAAGTGCAGCTGCGGTAATTATACATTCCCCAAAGAATGTATGTCAACAAGAAAACAACGAATTTTACTGTTACAGACAAAGAAAAACGCAAAAAAAGAGGCGCCTTCGCGGCTCATTTCTTCCTCAGCTCAAAATGCTTCGCAAAATCCTTAAAAAACGGCTCAAAAACAAAAAATCTGTCATACACAGCGCAGAAAAACTCAATCAACAGCCCCATCGTGCTAGCCGTAATCAAAGTTCCTACGCCAACTCCGACAAGACGCCCGAAAAACAGAAACGTAAGCGCCATGGCAGAAAACAGGCAGGTAAAATCAAAACAATACTTGAATTTCAGCCTGCTGATACCAAAATGCCCGCTCACCGCGCGCACAAAGAAATCATATACCTGCGGATACATATACGTTTTATAAAACGCGGCAACCGAAGCCCCCGTAAGCACAAGCCCCGCCGCAAACAGACAGACACGAGCGGCAAAAGGCAGACTTCCTGGAGGCGTAACATGAGGATTCAAAACAGGAATAACAAAACGCAGAAAATCAAGCACGGCGCCGTAAACCAAACAATTTGCAAACGCACAGAGAAACACCGTGCGAAAACCGCCCACTGCGATACACAACACAACAAAAAGACACGCCTGAACAACATACTCCATCTGACCGAACGTCAGAGCAGTAAACCGCCTGCTCAGAATATATGCCGGCGCAACAATCATAGACATACCAAAACCTGCGGAAGCCACCATAGCAACCGCAAGCGCCAGGCCGCAAATAGCCGCAAAGTACACAACCTCATTGGGAATCCTGAACTTCAAAAAACACACCTCACAAAACAAACCAAAACTGCCTGCACATTATAACATGCAAAAACACAAAACTATAGTTCACTTTTTATAATATTCTGAACCGCAAAAATTAACATAGGCAGAAATATACAGCAATAGCAATACCTTACAAAACAGGTTAAGTTCATTTTTCGCTGAAAAATATTTTTGCAATTTTTTGCCCCATATCTGCATTTATACCGCTTTCAGCACTCCGTATTTGAAAATACCCCCCGATTTTCGCATTTGTTTTTCATTTATTTTTCATTTCATTTGCAATTTTTGACTTTGTGAATTTTTCACAATACGGCATAAAGGCAGTATGCAGCAGGCTTTATCCGCTGTTGATGAATTTTCGTCTTACCCGCTCTAATTTGGGGTGTTCCATTTACCGTATCGTCTGAACATTATATATAGGAGGGGTGAGAAACCGCAC
>JAZUIB010000035.1:0-30849 GCA_045642025.1 Synergistaceae bacterium | reverse complement strand
AGCAGTTCAAGCGTTTTCAGCCCGATGTAGTTGTCAACAACGCATACGCTTTTCTTTGCCGATTTGTAGATTTTCGTGTAGGCTTCTTCCGCTTCTATTTTCTGTCCGTCAAGTATCAGGAAATGTTTATAGCTGTCTGGGTCTATGAAGTTGTCCATTACTTTTTGCAGGTCGCTTTTGATAATCTTAATATCCTCTTTTGTCGCCATTGTGTTTTTGATTTCGGCTATGTCAATCGTATTCTGCACCGTCAGTTTCGCAAGCGCATCTGTTCCGATGAGACTTCTGTTTTCGCTGATGTAGTCTTTCATGCCTTTGAAAAGGCGTATGAGAGCTTTGCTCTGCTGTACTGCCAATTCGCCTTTAAGTACCGTCATAAGCATGTATATACCCTGTTCGGTGAAAACTTTAGGCAGTTTTCTGCGCCCTCCCCAACTTGATGTCAATTTTTTTGATATCAAGTTTTCAAATTCTTTTGCCGTGAGTGTGAACATAAAATCTTCTTCGAATTTCTCTTTGTTGTTTTTAACCTGTTGGTTGAATGTTGTTGTTGTGTAGCCGTAAATCGCCGCGAGGTCGCTGTCGAGCATTACGCGCTGTCCGCGTATCGTGTAGATTTTATTTCTGATGTTTTCCTGCGTTACCAAAGCAATTTCGTTTTTAACAGCCATAACTGTCCCGCCTTTGTCTAACGTTTCGGACTTTCTGCAATATATTTTACAGTAAATTTTTCTGAAAATGTCTTTTTCAAAATGACATTTTTTTGAGAATTTTGTGATGTGTTGCTCCGGTTCGGCACAAAAAAACGGGCTGAAATCCATTCAGCCTGTTTGGGATATTTGATTATTTCAGTTTCAGCGGCGGGTTGTTGATTTTTACGTTTTTTCTAAGCATCGGACTGAGCCGTTTTGGCTTCAAGTTCAAGCATATATTTGTCGTAGTCTGAAAGGAATTCTTTGTCCTGTATCACCCTGAATTTTTCATATTCGCTTTCGGCGTGAAGTCTGGCTATTTCCGCAGTTACAGAACCGGAATTTTTCAGCAGTCCGTACTCAAACATTTCAATAAATCTGTTGAGCCTTGTTTCCCAGTCTTTCATTGTAAGCGGTATTTTTCTTTTCGCCATATTTTCCGCAAAATCAAGATACGCGCTAACCATTCTGTTCAATTCGCCCATTTCTGTTTCCGTAAGGTAGTTTTTCGCGACAACTGCGTCCGAGAGTCTGATTTTCCCGTCAGGGGCATCGCGCCAGCTCGTAAGTCCCATGTGCGCTTTTGTGTGGTCTGCACGCTGTGTTATGAGCTCTGCCGCTGTGTGCCCGTGCACGGCATAGTGCATTTTGTTCTGTACTGTAGCATAAAACCGTATCGTTGCTTTTGCAGTTTTGTCGTAGTCGAGTGCCGTAGCGTACAAATCTGTGACTTTCTGATAAAATCTGCGTTCGCTTGCTCGTATTTCGCGTATGCGTTCAAGCTGTTCTTCAAAGTATTTGTCTGTCAGCACTCCGCCGTTTTTAAGCCGTTCTTCGTCCATTACCCAGCCTTTTATCGTATAGCTTGAGGCAATTTCGTTGACCCATTTGCGGAATTGCACCGCACGCTCGGAGTTCACTTTGAAGCCGACGGCGATTATCATTTGCAGACTGTAGTGTTTCACTTCACGGGATATTTGTCTTCCGCCTTCGTTTTGAACTATTAGAAAATTTCTAATAGTTCGATTTTCATGTAATTCTCCGTCTTCGTAAATTTTATTTATATGATAATAGATGGTTGGTACTTCAACATCATACAACTCGGCAAGCATTTTCTGTGTCAGCCAGATGTTTTCGTCTTCGTAACGCATTTCAAGGCTTGTTTCAGCGCCGCCGAAAGCGGCAGCGTAGGTAAGATATTCCGCCGCGCCTGAGCGTATGCTGATTTCTTTTTTCTTCGTCATGGAAGCCTGTCTCCGTTTCATTTTTTCTGCCGCTGATATTATTTTACTCGCTTTAACGGCAAAAATGTCATTTACTTCTACTCCGCAATGTCTTCTATTTCGTTTCCTTTTATAACATTTACAAGGTTCATTGTCGCGCGGAGTTTGAGTTCTTCGTAAGCCTGCACGGAAAGATAGGAGATGTGCGGCGTAACGATAATGCCTTCTGTATTAAAGATTTCTTCATCAAATTCTGGCGGTTCAACATTTACAACGTCTAGCACTGCACCTGCAAGTTTTTTGTTTTTAACAGCCGTGACAAGCGCCTTTTCGTCAATTATGCAGCCGCGCGCAGTGTTGATAATGTAGGCAGACGGTTTCATGCAGGCAAGTTTTTCAGCGTTTAGCATACGGTTGGTTTCCGGCGTTAGTTTTGCGTGAATGCTTACGTAATCTGCCGCGGCAAGCGCTTCTTCAAGATTTTCAAGCTTTGATACTCCGATTTCAGCCATTTTTTCTGCCGTGATATACGGGTCGTATGCACTAACCTGCATACCGAGTGCTGCGGCTTTTTTCGCCGTACAGCTGCCAATCCTGCCAAGTCCTATTATCAGAAGTTTCGAGCCTTTTATGCGTTTCGCGGGATTGGGCAGTGCAGGACTTCCCCAAAGTTTCTGCTTAATTTCTTTTTTATATGAGGTGATATGTTTGTTACATTGGAAAATTGCAGCAACAGCGTAATCTGATACGTCTTCTTTGCAGTAGCCGGGCACAAAAGCAACTTTAATTCCCATCTCTTTTGCTGCCGCAACGTCAACTCTGTCATAGCCTCCGCCAAACACAGAAATAACTTTGCAGTTTGTAAGCTGCGAAATTTCTTCTCTTCCCAATTTAGTATAAACCTGAGCGAGAATACCGTCTGCCGCAGCGCCGAACTTTTTCAAATCTTCTGAGTAATTATATCCGGAATAACGGATTTTGCAATCGGGAAACTGCCCATTAAGCGTAGCGTTTTCAATGTCGTAATCTAGCCATTCTTCATCAATTATCCAAATTAAAGGTTTCATGCTTATTCCTCCGGTTAAATTTTGAATTATTTGAATTATCTTTTACTATATTTCGTTCAAACTTCTGCCTCTTTTTGCTTCAACCTTAAGTGGCACAGACAATTTGCAAATATTTTCCATAACAGCTACAAGCAGTTTCTCTGCCTCGTCAGCGTCATGTTCGTCACATTCACATACTATTGAGTCATGCACCTGTAAAATGACACGGGCATTCGGAAGTTTTTCCGCAAGCTGTTTGTCAAATTCAATAAGTGCCATTTTTGCAATGTCAGATGCTGCGCTTTGCACAGGTGTGTTGACCGCGATTCTGTCTATCGGATTATTGCCTCTGCCTTCTATGGTGGCAACCTCCGCAAGCGGACGGCGTCTTCCGAAAATCGATTCTGTATATCCTCTTGCCTTTGCAGCTGCGATATTATGCTCTATGTAGTTCTGCACACCGGGCAGCACGCTGAAATAGCGTTTAACAATCCCCGCAGCCTGAGGGCGCGGAACAGCAAGCCGCTGAGCAAGCCCGAAGGCACTCATACCGTACAGAAGTCCGAAGTTTACAACTTTTGCAAAACGGCGCTGTTCTTTAGTAATATCTTCTGCGGGAAGACCAAATACCCACGATGCAGTTTCAAGATGTACATCACGTCCTTCACGGAATGCTGAAAGCAGCCGTTCTTCTTGCGAAAGATGCGCCAGTATGCGAAGTTCTATTTGAGAATAGTCAGCAGACACAAACGTTCTGTTTTCAGCGGCAGGGTGCAGGCATTTTTTAAATTCTTCAGCCCACTCTCCAAACTGCGGTATATTCTGGACATTGGGAGAGTAACTTGCAAGACGCCCCGTACCGGTCTCCAACTGGTCAAAGGTGGAATGAATCCTTCCGCTGCACGCTTCTGACAGTTTAAGATACGGCTCAACAAAACCTGTTAGTATTTTGGACTGCTCACGGAAGCTCATCAAAAGCTTCGGCACGTCACAAAGCGGTCTGGGGAGCTGTGCTAACTCTTCAAGCACCTCCGCTCCTGTTGAAAATCCTGTCTTTGTTTTTTTGATTGCAGGGAGATTTAATTCTTCAAATAAAACATGTCCAACCTGCTTTGGTGAATTAAGGTTAAATTCTTCTCCTGCTTCTTTCCAGGTTTCTGCCTCTGTTTCAGCAATGGAAGCCGTCAGTTTTTCGCGCAGTTCAGCAAGCATTTTAACATCAGCAGGCACTCCGCTGCGCTGCATACGAGTCAAAGTAAAACTGAGTTTGTTATCAAGATTTTTTTCAAGAGATTTTTGTGTGTCGGTAAGTTGATTTTCAAATGTCCGATAAATATTATAAAGTTGAGCAACAAGCAATTTTTCATCAGGTAATTTTCCCAAAGTTTTTTCAATTCCTCTGCCGCCCCTGTCTGGATGCAGCATGTAATGTGCTGCTTCCACATCATTAATTCTGTCCGCAGACGGCAGGACAACTTTTTCATCTGCAAGAATCCCGCGCAGACCAAACACTGTAAGTATGCCCCGCTCTGTCCATTTTTGCCATGTTTTGTCATTTTCGAGCTGTGTTAAATCCGCAGAACAAATTTCCTGTCTGTCGTTTGCAAGCAAAAGTTCAGTTTTGCCATTAGAATGTTCTTTAACAAGCATACTTGCATTTTCTGAATAAAGTATTCGAATTAAGTCAACTTCGTTTAAAATAATGCCGTTCTGGATGGGCATATCTTCTGCCTGTAAATGAAATTCATTTACGTCAGTTTTTTTTGTTTCAAAAGAGGCACCGCTGTCTGAAAGTTCAAATCCGCCGGTCATATTTTTTAGCTGAACGTAAATTTTTCGAAGTCCGAGTTTCTCGCACATCGGTTTCAAAACTATGTCATCCGCTGGACACAGATTTGTTTCATTAAGAGAAACAGCCTCAACGTCTATAGGCAGTACAAGCGCGCGGCTGTCTAATGCCGACTGCTGCCCCGCTTCAAGGTTACGGCGTTTTGCGCCTTTAAAATCGTCTATATGAGCGTATATGTCTTCAATGCTGTCGTATTTTTGTACAAGCTCTGTTGCGCTTTTTTCGCCTATGCCTGCAACACCAGGAATATTGTCAACAGCATCACCGAGCAGCGCAAGATAATCCGACATACGTTTTGCGGGAAAACCGTATTTCTTTTCAAAAAATTCCTCATCATAAAAATCAAATTCGCTGACACCTTTTGTCGGACGGATAACAAATATGTTTTTATCAAGTATTTGAAGCAAATCTTTGTCAGCAGATAGGATAAGCGCTGTATTACCGTTTTCCGCAATAGCCCTGGCAGTTGAAACAATACAGTCATCCGCTTCTATTCCGTCTTTAATAAAAACAGGTATCCCCGCTGCTTTGCTGAGTTCAATAATATGAGGGAGTTGTATTTTAAAACTTTCAGGCGCAGGTTTTCGTCCTGCTTTGTACTGCGTATACATCTTTTTGCGTACAGTATCGCCTTTCGGGTCAAAAAACAGCGCAACCCCGTCCGGCTGCCACTTTTCAAAAGTTTTAACCAGCATATTCATAAAACCGACAATAGCATTGGTAGGAGTTCCGTCAGGAGCACTTAACCCTTCAGGGACTGCGTAAAAACCACGGAATGCCAAGCCATGTCCGTCTATGAGAAGAATTTTGTTTTTCATTTTTTATCCGCCTCCGTCTGCGAAAAATGGGGCAAATCTGGTACTTTTGCGGTATAATTTATGTGTACAAGATATATTATACATCATTTGGAGGTTCACAATGGACACTAACGTACGAGTAAGATTTGCGCCGAGTCCTACAGGCGCGCTTCACATAGGCGGTGCTCACACTGCTCTTTTTAACTGGCTATGGGCACGGCACAACGGAGGAAAATTCGTTCTCCGCATAGAAGATACTGACCTTGAACGCTCAACAAAAGAATATGAACAGAGCATTATGGACGGCATGCGCTGGATGGGTTTCGACTGGGACGAAGGCCCTGATATTGGAGGAAATTACGGTCCTTACCGCCAGTCAGAACGCATGGATTTATACCGCAAACATGTTGAAGAACTAAAAACACAGGGACTCGCTTATGACAAGGATGGCGCAGTATTTTTCAAAGTTCCGGAAGGAAAACTTCTAACCTTTGACGATGCAGTTTACGGACATATCGAAGTACGCAGCGAACGATGCTCAGTCAACCCTGATGGCAGTATTAAAGATGTTGTTCTTATTAAACGCGATGGTATGCCCACCTACAACTATGCCTGCGTAATTGATGACCACTACATGGACATCAACACCGTTATCCGCGGCGAAGACCACGTAATTAACACACCGAAACAGATACTGATATATGAGGCGCTAGGCTGGAAAGTACCCACCTTTGGGCATCTGCCAATGATACTCGGCAAGGATAAGAAAAAACTTTCAAAACGGCAGGGCGCAACCAGCGTATTTGAATACAATGACCTTGGCTATCTGCCAGACGGCGTATTCAATTTCCTTGCGCTGCTCGGCTGGACACCGAGAGAAACAGGCGAAATTTTCTCACGAGAAGAAGCCGTGACACAGTTTGAACTTGGGCAGGTTACTAAAAAAGCCGCTGTATTTGACATGGACAAACTCAACCATATCAACCAGGAACAGATGAAACGTATGAATCCGTACAAACTGCTTGAAATCATCCGTCCCTTCTGGTCAAGACTTGATTTACAGCCAGAAAAATACAGCAACGACTACCTTGCGGCATCGCTCAAAACAATGGGCGGACGAGGACAGACCACACTTCAGGTTGCTGAATACAGTGATTACTTCCTTAATTTCGACGTTGTCAAAACACGCTATGACGCTTCAGAAATCAACGAAGAACGCCGCCCCGTGCTCAAAACCTTCTACCGTCAACTCGTTGACAACACGCCTGAGTGGAAAGCACCGGCACTTGAGCAATTCACCAAAGACTGGATTGAAGCAAACGGCAGCAGCATGAAAGAACTATGTCTACCCCTCCGCTGGGTGCTCACCGGCAGAAAAGTCAGCCCTGGAGTATTTGAATGCGCAGAGCGGCTTGGCAAAACAGAAACTGAAACACGCCTCAAATATTACAACCTTATAGATTGATAACAAAACAATAAAAATATACCCTGCTACAGTGTATATTTTTTGCTATAATATCACGGTCTTATAATTTTAATAACATTGAATATCTTAGCTCGGATTTTTTAAAATGAATAAGTTTTAATAAACATTAAATATTTCAATCACACGCAAAAATAGCCGGTTGGGGAAAATCCCCGCCGGCATTTTTCAATTTTTAAGGCGTCGATATTTTGTTTTTTTCTTTTTCACTCTCTGCTTCAAGCTCGCCACTGTCGGCAGATTGTGCTTTGCTGCTTTTCATTTCCTTCTCACTTACTCCCCGAAGTACAGGGCGCTAAGTGCAAAGTGCTGAAAAAAACTCAAACCGCGGTTTGAAAAAGTGATTGTGTCTCTGACAGACCCACCCAATATACGAAGATATTGCAGACTTGGGCAGCCCTTCTCCGCATAAGGTCCGGCATCAACGAGACGTGCATCGTCAGAAGGCGCAAAATACATTCCGATTACTGATAGTTGATCCCCCGTAGGTTGGCTGTGGTTCACCGTATTTAAAATAGCGCGAAGTTCAGAAACAGAGGTCTCCATATATAAATCTGCAATCACCCCCATCAAAAAGCAACCGCTTTGAGAAAAAAACTTCAAAAAAGATGAAAAAACATAAAAAAACGGACAAAATTACAAGACACCCTTCAAAAAACATAAGGCTGACCGCAGTGTTATATATGGAGAAAAGGATAAAAGTAAAAAAGAATGAATGAGGACTTATACAAAATAATCCAACAACCGACTGTTGTACAATTGTACAACATAAAAACTGCCGGTCATACGACCGGCATTAAAGGCTTACTATCAGAGGTTACTTTGATACTGCAACATTCTGCCAATATTATTTCCCTATTGCTTTAAGCAGTTTAAAGATGTCGCGGAGTGTATTCTCGTAGTCTTGTGTGCTGCGCGGTTTGGCTTCGCTGAACGGTATAGCAAGTCTGTTAATACTGAATATAGCGCTGACGCCTAGGTCGTATGCATCGTACGCATCGTCTGCCACGTCTCCAACGACTGCAATAACAGGAACTTTGCACTCTTTTGCTCTGCGCGATACACCAATAACCACTTTACCTGTAAGGCTCTGCGAGTCAAGTTTACCTTCGCCTGTGATAACAATGTCAGCGCCTTCAAGCTGTTTTTCAAATTCAACCGTATCAAGAACTGCCTGTATACCGGGCTTGAGCTGTGCTCCCATGAACGCGATTACTCCGCCGCCCATTCCGCCTGCAGCTCCGGCTCCGGGGATTTCTGCGACAGACTCTATGCCAAGCTCTCTGACGATTATTTTATCAAGTGTCTTAAGTTCTGCGTCAAGTTTGAGAACCATATTGGCATCTGCGCCTTTCTGCGGTGCAAATATATACGCAGCGCCTTTTGGACCATGCATTGGACTGTTTATATCACACATAGCAGTTACCTTAACACCTTCAAGGAGTTTTTTGGCTTCTGTCATGTCAATAATTTCGATTTTTGAAAGTGTGCCTCCAGTCGGTATAAATTCTTTGCCGTTGATGTCTTTGAATTTTACACCGATTGCCGCGGCAAGTCCGCATGCTCCGTCATTTGTAGAACTTCCGCCAAGACCTAGAAGTATTTCCTTTGCTCCGTTTTCGACTGCATGGCGGATCTGTTCGCCTACTCCGTAAGTAGTTGTAATCGAAGGATTTCTGTTGACACCGGCAAGAGGAAGTCCTGCTGCAGCCGCCATTTCAATTATTGCTGTTTTCCCGTGGCGGAGATAACGTGCGTTGATAAGTTCCATGTGCGGACCGTGAACTTCTGTTTCTATAAGTTCTCCTCCAATTGCCTGACGGAAACATTCTACTGTCCCTTCTCCGCCATCGGCAACAGGAAGATTTATGATTTCACATTCAGGGAAGATGTCTTTGATTACATCTTTTGCAATGTGGCAGATTTCAATAGAGTCAATTGAGCCTTTGAATGAGTCGGAAACTACTACTACTTTTTTCATTTCGACACGTCCTTTCATATAAGAAAACAGGGCAGACTGAAGTCCGCCCTGTTTATGCTGCTAATTAAAGAAGAATAAGTGACGCAATGTAGATAACTGCAAGGCAGACAAGCCCCATCGCGCCAGTCATACCTGTCTGGCACTTGTAAGCATCTGCCGGTTTCATATCTGAGAACTGTGAGACAACCCAGAAGTATGAGTCGTTTGCGTGTGATGCAGTCATTGAACCTGCGCCGATTGCCATTGTAACAAGAACTTTGCCCATCGTTGAGTCGAATCCGAGTGTTCCGAGCAACGGGGCAACCATCTGTGAGGTAACGATCATTGCGACAGTAGAGGCCCCCATAGATAGTTTCAGTATTGTTGAAATGAGGAATGGAATAAGAATACCGAGTCCAAGGTTAAGCAGCGAGCCCTGAAGCGCGTCAGCGATCGGGAGTTTGCCGAGAATAGCGCCGAAAGAACCACCGGCTGCCGTAATAACAAGGATTGCCGCTGAGTTCTGCACGCCTTCCGTTACCCAGGCAAGGTCTGTGTCCTTGTCATGGACAGGGATAAGTGTCAGCGCGATGAACACACCAAGGATGAGAGCAATGACAGGGTTACCAATGAAGGAAACAAAATGCTGCAGCGCGCCTTCTCCAAGCGGGTGTGTTTTGAAATCGCCTACTGATTTGAGAGCGATGAGAATAATCGGAAGGATAATCGGGGCAAAACTATGAAGAGCGCCTGGAAGTTTTCCGTATTTTTCGAGAAGTTCTTCAACTGTAAACTGCGGGTTTGCAGGAATTTCAACAGTCGATGAAATCTTGTTTGCGTAGAAAATTGCAAATGCAACTGCAGGAATTGAAATGACTAGACCTGTCATAATAACAAGTCCGAGGTCTGCTCCAAGGTTGCCTGCAATGGCGATAGGGCCAGGCGTAGGCGGAACAAGACAGTGTGTCGCATAGAGACCACCTGAAAGAGCTGTCGCTATAACGGCAAGTGACTTGTTTGACTGTGCCGCAAGTGCTCTTGAAATCGGGGAAAGAATGACAAAGCCTGAGTCACAGAAAACAGGGATACCGGTGATGTAACCAACAATACCCATTGTGAGGACAGAGCGTTCTTTGCCGACAATTCCGAGAATTGTGTTTGCCATCGTAAGCGCAGCACCTGTTTTTTCAAGGATTGTACCGATGATGGTACCGCAGAGGATGACTATACCGATGTTGCCAAGAATGTTGCCGAATCCAGTTTTAACAGTCTTAATGACTTCTTCAGGGTCCATACCGCAGACGAGTCCGACTACGATTGCAACAATGACCATAACGATAAATGGATGCTGTTTCAGTTTTGAAATAGCAAATATCATCGCTATGACAGAAAGGAAAATAACTGAGAACATAAACGCGCTTGACATTGTTACTGTCTCCTTTGATTTGTATTTGTATTCACCGCAAAGCGGTGCAATACACTATTTTTGTGGCTATCATTTTCGCTAATCACTTACTGCGTATAGGTGCTCAGATTATTAAATTCCTAGTTTTCGATTAGCGATGAACGATATCTAAGAAACTAACATAAATTCAAATTTCAAAATTCTATTACGTCTCCAGTTGCCAAGTGACATGCTTTAATTGTTGAGTCTTTGTCCATGGCTGCATGAACAGCGTGCCCGGAACAGTGAGAAAAACCGTTTATGCCTACACCGAGTTTCTTCATTTCGGCAAGTGTGAAAGATATGCGCTCGTCGTCTGCTTCCATTAAATGCGTGCCGCCGAACACCGCGGCAATGTTTTTGCCAAGCCTGTCATGAACGTCGGTCAAAATGTTCAGAATACCCGGGTGTGAGCAGCCGACAAGCACCACAAGTCCTTTGGCAGTATCAAACGCAAGGCATATTTCATCGTCAAAACTGTCACTGACAAAACCATCTGCTGCACGTTTCACAAAACGCTGAGGAATTTTTTCAAAATCAAAGCGACGTTTGAAACTGCCGAGTACGTAACAACCGGGGACAATTTCAAGAATATCAGCACATTCAATATGTTCAATGCCGTATTTTTTGAGGTCGTCTTTTGTGAAACCGGTACCGAGATAAGTATATTTCACACCGTTAAAACCATATTTTTCTTCCCAGAAGCATTTGCCGGTAATTAACTTTTTTGCAATGCCCAGTTTCATGATATCGATAAACCCTCCAGCATGGTCGTAATGCGCGTGACTGCAGAGCATATAATCAGCTGATGAAATATCTATACCAAGTTTTTCTGCATTACAAAGCGGGTGGCTGGTGGAACCAAAATCAAACAACAGTTTGACACCATTGTATTCAACCCACATAGAAAGTCCGTGCTCATTTATTAGCGCCAGCTGTTCCGAACCTTTGTCGTCCATCAAAACCGTTATCTTCAACCCTATCATCTCACATGAAAAGAATTTTACATACCTATTATAAGCACATTCGATTATAAACTAATTTACTTAAAAAATCAAAATAAAATCATCCGCAAAATTTATATCAGCTATTCCAATACGAGTGAAGGTTTAAGCAAGAGGAAGATTCGCTGCCTCTTCATCTGTCCTGACTTTAAAATGCAGTATATCATTTACACTGCAGAGCATGCACTTGCCATTTCTGATTTCAGCAGTTGTTATCGAACAGTTATCAAGTCTAACACGCCAGAAAAGCGGACTGCATTCTCCTCTAAGCCATGCAAGCAACACAAAACGCAGTATTCCACCGTGCGACACAATAATCGTTTCTTCATCTTCAATTTCGTGAAGTTTCTCCACAACTTTCTGAGCCCTCGCAAATATTTCAAATTCTTTCTCACCGTCAGGTACATTACCAGTACCTGCGAGCCACGCTTTGTATTCGGCGTTATATTTGACACGTATATTAGAGAGTGTCATTTTTTCCCACGCACCGAAATATTGTTCTGTAAGTTCGTTCCAGACAACAATTTTTCTGTTTTTTCCTGCTATAATTTCAGCTACTTTGCGTGCACGTATAAGCGGACTGGTAATCACGGCTGCTGCGCTGCACTGTTTAAGACGCTGTGCTACAATCTCAGCCTGTTTCAGTCCTGCTTTGTTCAAGGGTATATCATTGCGCCCCTGAAAACGAGACATGCTGTTCCAGTCTGTTTCACCATGTCTAATGAAGTAAAATTTGCGTCTCTCTGTCATATTCTCACCTCAACATAAGCATTATACTCCATTTTCAGCATGATTTTCAGAGCAAAAAATAGATAAATAATTTATTGCAATACACCTGTATAGTGGTAAAATATTTTAGGCTGAAGTGTGCGGTTAGGTTTTGATATGCGTTTTAAATTAACAACTCTGCCACGCACAAACGCTAAAAAAATTATGGGAGGAACGGCAATGAAAAAGGTATTAGCAGCAGTACTCGCAGTAGCAATACTGACAGTCGGTTTTGCAGGTATGATCTGCAAAGCAGACGCAGCAGAAAAGCTCATCGTTTACACATCGATGAAGGAATCGCTCATTAAGGGCATCGTTCAGGGATTTGAAGCAAAGAACCCGGGAATCAAAGTTGACTATCAGTCAGCAGGCGCCGGTAAACTTATGGCAAAAATCGCTGCTGAACGCCAGAGCGGCAAAATCCTTGCAGACGTTCTCTGGACATCAGAAGTTCCTGATTTCTACAAGATGAGACAGGAAGGCATCCTCGAGAAATACAAGAGCCCGAAATTCAAAGAAACAATCAACCCATTCAAGGACTATGACGGCTCATTCCACGCAGCACGTCTAGGTACACTTGGCATCATCATCAACACTGACAGAGTGAAAAAAGCCCCGACATCATGGCAGGATCTTATGAAACCTGAATTCAAAAACGGCTTTGGTGTTGCAGACCCTGCACTTTCAGGAACATCATACATGAGCGTGGCACTCCTTTCCAAGCAGTTCGGATGGAAATTCTGGCAGGATGTCAAAGCTAACGGCGGACGTATAGGCAAAGGCTCAGGACAGGTCATCGACGACACAGCATCTGGAGAACTCCTTGCGTCACTCGCAGTTGACTACATCACCGACAACAAAATCACAAAGGGCGCTCACATTAAGATGTGCTATCCGAAAGAACTTCTCGTAGTTCCTTCACCGATCGCTATCTTCAAGGGCACACCGCACCTTGACGCAGCGAAGAAATTTGTTGACTACATGCTCGGACAAGAAGCACAGACACTCGTAGCAGCACAGGGTACAATCCCTGTTCGCGAAGATGTCAAAATGCCGAACAAAAACTTCAAACTCCCGACACCGAAAAAGGCTCTTGCTCAGTCAATCAAAATAGACTACAACGAAGCAGTCAAGACAAAAGAAAGCACAATCAAAAAATTCTCCGACATAATGAAGAAGAAATAGTTTCAAACTGTTTTACCGGCAGAATGGGAATTTATTCCCGTTCTGCCTTTTGATTTAATCTTCAGGAGGACTGGATATGGAAAATATTATCAGTATAAAAGGAGTGGACAAGTCTTACGGCAAACACAAGGTGCATGAGAATCTCAGCCTTGATATTGCAAAAGGCGAATGTTTTACACTGCTTGGTCCCTCCGGCTGCGGCAAAACAGTTCTCATCAGACTTATAGCAGGTCATGATGTCCCTGACGCAGGCAAAATTGAAATAGACAACATTGTCGTCGCGGATAGCGAGACAGGCGCGTATATAGCCCCTGAGCGCCGCACGCTCGGCATTGTTTTTCAGGATTACGCGGTATGGCCGCACATGACGGTTTATCAAAATATCGCATATCCGCTTAAAATGGAAAAACGTCCAAAGGACGAAATTGACAGGCTCGTTAGACGTATGATTGAAGTCGTAGGCATGGAAGGGCTTGACAAGCGTCTTCCTTCAGAACTTTCAGGCGGTCAGCAGCAGCGTGTAGCTCTTGCAAGAGCCCTTGTCGCAGACCCATCGGTCATGCTCCTTGATGAGCCGCTCAGCAACCTCGACGCGAACCTCAGAGAGGAAATGCGCTTTGAAATTAAGGCCCTTCAGCGTAAATTCGGCATCACAGTTCTTTATGTTACCCACGACCAAGAGGTTGCCCTTGCTATTTCCGACCGCATCGCAATCATGGACAAGCAGGGCAAAATCCGCCAGATAGGCACACCGTTTGAAATTTTCGAACATCCGGCAGACCTTTTTGTCTTTAAATTTATGGGTATAGCCAATTTCATTAAAATACGCGAAGAAAACGGCAGTTTCTATGTTGGCAATGGCACTCAAGAGATCACACTGAACGCGCCTGCAACTAACTGCGGACATGAATGGGTCGTAGGGTTCCGTCCGTCAGACGTTGCTATCAACAAAGAGGGACGCGGCTTAAAAGGCACAGTTCACAGAGCTAACTTTCTCGGCACAACAATGGACTACGCAATTGACCTCGATGGAGAGACTCTCCGCACAGAGGTTGTAACTCACGAAGCAATCAGCAGCGACCTCATGTTCGAAGAGGGCGATGATATATACATCGAATTCCGCGCGCTGCATTGGTTTGACTCGGCACAGCTTAAGGAGGCAGAAGAATAATGAGTACTATTAAAAAAGAGAGCAGTTTCGGCGTTGCTCATATCATTCTTTTCCTCGCTATAGCCATCCTTGTCGTATTTGTCGCATGGCCGGTCTTGCTTATACTTTTCAACGCGTTTTTCGTTGAAGGCAAATTCAATAGCAAAGACTTTATCGCTGTTTTGACTAAGCCTGATACTTTTCAAGCGTTGAAAAATTCACTGCTCATTGCAAGTATGACAACTCTTGGTTCCACAATAGTCGGAACTTTCTTCGCATGGCTTGTTACACGTACAGACCTGCCTTTCAAAAAATTCATGAAGAGCCTTTTCCTCGTTCCGTTTATGCTCCCTTCATTCATCGGAGCTCTTGCGTGGAAAATGCTACTTTCTCCTAACGCAGGCTACATCAACAAATTCTTTATGAATACTTTCGGCCTGGATCACCCAGTATTTAACATTTACAGTTATCTCGGCATCAGTCTTGTCGAGGTAATGTATCTGTTCCCATTTGTTTTCATTCAGGTCTGCGGCGCTCTTGAACGCATGGACCCTACGCTTGAAGAATCCGCAAGAATTTCAGGCGCAGGGCTTTTCACGATTACCCGCAAAATCACAATACCGCTTGTTCTGCCCTCAATTATGTCCGGCGCGCTTCTTATAATGCTCTATTCCATGGCGCATTTCGGAACTGTCGCAGTTCTTGGTATTGAACAGGGTATTTACAACATTCCGACACTTATCTACGAAAAGATTCATCAGAGCGCCGGATCGTTCACATCTATACGCACAGGCGCTGTTCTTTCGACTGTTTTGGTCGTAACGGCAGCCGCGATTATCTGGGCACAACAGAAAATACTCAGCAAGGGACATTATCAAATTATCGGCGGAAAATCGTTCAGACCTATGGAACTAAAACTCCGCGGTCTCCGTTATCCGCTTCTTATCTTCTGCCTTGCTTATATAGGCTTTACGATTATTCTTCCGACAGTCATCATCTTCATGGTCGGCTCTGTTGACACATACGGTGTGCCTTTGACATGGGAAAACATGTCGCTTGCCAACTACAAGTACATACTGACTGAATATGACGTAACGAAGGACGCGATCTTCAACAGCCTTTCGCTCGGTCTTGCCGCTGCGGCAATTACAATGTTCGCCGGCGTTATGATTTCCTACGTCATCGTAAAGATGAAGGTGCGCGGAAAGAGCATCCTCGAATTCCTCGGAATGCTTCCTTTCTCTGTCCCCGGGTCTGTTATCGCCCTCGGCGTTATCCTTGCCTGGAGCGGCAAGTTTAAGATAAACCTTTACAATACGGTATGGATTATCCTTGTCGCCTACATCGCGCGTTATATGGCATTCTCGCTGCGCGCTAACACGGCAGCGCTCGAACAGGTTCACGACTCTCTTATGGAAGCATCTCGTTCCTGCGGAGCAACGATGTGGCAGTCGCTCAAAGACATTGTCATACCGCTTGTGCGTCCGGGCATGATTAGCGCGTTCTTCCTTATTTTTCTCCCCGCGCTTCGTGAGCTCACAGTTTCAATTATGCTTTACGCGCCTACGACAAGAACCATCGGCGTTGCGATTTATACGCTGAACGAAGACGGCGAAACGGTTATGTCCGCTGCTTTGGCAGGTATAGCACTTATTCTCATCGTTATCTGTCAGTCAATCATTAACCGCATAACCAAGAAAGCAGGTGATTAATATGTCCTTTGTCCGTTTAATAGACGTCACAAGACGTTTTGGAGATGTTACCGCAGTCAATCATCTTAACCTTAATATCGACAAGGGCGAATGTTTCTCCATGCTCGGACCTTCCGGCTGCGGCAAAACCACAACGCTTCGTATGGTTGCAGGCTTTGAAGATCTCACTGACGGTGAAGTATGGGTAGGAGACAGACTTTTCTCGTCACCGAAAAAACATCACTACACACCGCCTGAAGACCGGAATTTCGGAATGGTTTTCCAGGCATTTGCAGTGTGGCCGCACATGAGCATCTATGAGAACATCGCATTCCCGCTGCGTCTCAGAAAACTTGAGAAATCTGAGATAGAACGCCGCACAAAAGATGCTTTGACCTCTACAAACCTTATTGATTCGGCAAATGACAGTCCTGCAGATCTTTCCGGCGGCGGCAAACAGCGTGTCGCGCTTGCGCGTGCTCTTGCAATAAACCCCGACGTTATGCTTCTTGACGAGCCACTTTCTTCACTTGACCCGCACCTCAGAGAAGAAATGCGCTTTGAAATCAAAGAACTGCAGAATAAATACGGCTTCTCTATCATTTACGTTACGCACGATCAGTCGGAAGCCATGGCGCTTTCAGACAGAATACTTGTCATGAAACTCGGCGTTATGCAGCAGGTCGATACACCGCTGAATATTTACAACAACCCTGCAAACAAATTTGTTTTCAGCTTCATCGGTGTTTCAAACTTCACAAACGTGCACTGGCGCGGTGATAGTGCCTATATTACAGGCTCAGAGCTTGCTCTGCCGGCATCGCTTGCAATCCCCGCACGAATGAATAGCGAAGACATTTTCAACCTCGCAAGCCGCCCGACAGAAATTAAATTCACGTCAGAAAGCGATCCTGACGGTGTCCGCGGCTACGTTGTACGCAAGGCTTTCCTCGGCGAAGTTGTTGACTACCTTATCCAAGTCGGCGACCAAGAAGTTCGAGTACAGACGAGCAGAAGAGATCTGGGACCTGAAGTTGAGCAAGGCTGCTGTATTAAATTCCTCCGCCCCTTCTGGTATCAGATGAACGAATAAAAGTTCATTACCTTACAAAAAACATTCTCCGCTAATTAGCGGAGAATGTTTTTTGATATTTAGCTATTTAGGAAACTTGGACTCAGCGCCTTCTAAAAATTCTTTTCTTCTGCCAGTTGTCTAATATTTAGTGCTTGTTACTTATTGTTGTTTCTTAATTTCTTTGCCCCAGGAATCTTTAAGCGTTACGGCAAGGTTAAACACAGGCTTTTCTTTTGTCGTTTCTTTGTCCGCGCAGAAATAACCGTGACGCAGGAATTGGAATTTATCAAGCGGCTGTGCTTCTGCAAGAGAAGGCTCTACAAACGCGTTTTCGGCAACAACAAGTGAGTTCGGATTGAGATAGTCTTTGTAATCCTTGCCCTCCTCCATGCTGCCAAGGTCTCTGATTGTAAAAAGATGGTCATAGAGATTAATTTTTGCTTTGACTGCGTCGCCTTCCCACACCCAGTTGAGTGTACCTTTTACGCGGCGGCCATCGGGAGCTTCTCCACCGCGGCTCTCCATGTCAACGGTGCAGTGAAGCTCTGTGATTTCACCGTTCGCGTCTTTAACAACGTCTGTGCACTTGATAAGATATGCGTGTTTGAGACGTACTTCTGCACCTGGCGCAAGGCGGAAAAATTTCTTCGGCGGCTCTTCCATAAAGTCTTCTCTTTCGATGTAAACAACTTTGCCGATTTTAACTGTACGACTGCCCGCTGTTTCGTCTTCCGGATTGTTTTCAGCCGGAAGTTCGTCGACAAACTTCTCCGGCCAGTTGTCAAGCACAACCCTAAGAGGCTTAAGAACTGCCATTCTTCTGGGCGCAGTTTTGTTAAGTTCTTCGCGGAGACAGTGCTGAAGCAGTTCAATTTCAACCATGCTGTCTGATTTAGCGACACCAACCTCTTTGCAGAAGCGACGTATTGAAGCCGCAGTGTATCCGCGGCGTCTGAAGCCTGAAATTGTAGGCATACGAGGGTCATCCCAGCCTGAAACTATACCTAACGTGACAAGTTCAAGCAGTTTACGTTTACTCATTACAGTATAGGTGAGATTAAGCCTTGCAAATTCATACTGGTGCGGTATATGCGGTGTGTCTACATTTGCAATAAACCAGTCATAAAGAGGTCTGTGGTCCTGAAACTCAAGGGTGCAGATTGAATGAGTAACACCTTCTATGGCATCTTCAAAACCATGCGCAAAATCATACATAGGATAAATATTCCATTTGCTGCCGGTTCTGTGATGTGAACGCTTGAGTATACGGTACATTACAGGGTCACGAAGATTCATATTGCTGCTTGCCATATCAATTTTCGCACGAAGCACGCATGATCCTTCTTCAAATTCTCCTCGGGTCATTCTATCAAAAAGTTCAAGATTTTCCTCAACAGAACGATTTCTGTACGGAGATTCTATTCCAGGTTTTGTAAGTGTGCCCCTGCCAAGTCTGATTTCTTCAGCATTCTGACTGTCTACATAAGCCTTGCCTGCCTTGATGAGGTCTATAGCCCATGCGTAAAACTGCTCAAAGTAGTCTGAAGCATAACAAAGTTTTGTCCATTTAAAACCAAGCCATGTCAAATCTTTCTGTATAGCTTCAACGTATTCTGTTTCTTCTTTGGCGGGATTTGTATCGTCAAAACGCAGATTGCAGCATCCGTTAAATTCTTCTGCTATACCGAAATTAAGGCATATGGATTTTGCGTGACCGATGTGCAGATAGCCGTTAGGCTCCGGCGGAAAACGCGTAATGACTTTTGATATTTTTTTGCTGTCAAGATCTCCTGCTACTATTTCCTCAATAAAATTTAACTTTTTGGCTTCCATAACGAAATACCTCCGTTGTGCTTACAGTTATTCTTAATATGCAATCATTTCCGCCGCGACATTAATGCTGTCATAGAATACAAGCCACATGGCAATAAACGTCAGCAGGGGAAGAATTAAAAAATACACTTTAGCAGGAACATGTGTCTTAATGATATGCATCAGCCACCAGCATGGACCGACTATAAGTATTCTGATAACAACAGCTCCAGCCCAGAAAAGAACGACTCCGGCAAGACTGATAAGCATTGCAATCAGAGGCCCTCTCTGTGTCTGTACAACGAATTTCCACGGGAAGAAAATTTCTTCTATCAGCAATATAACAAAATATGGAATACAGAGACTCCAAAGCTGCAGTATAAATCGTGTCTTGCCAGAAAAATCCGGCATATCGTTAACAGAAATAAGCATGCAGTCCTCTCCTGGAGCTTTGTCTTCTGAATAAACCTGACTGAAAATAATAAATCCAAATAAAATAAGACCTGCAATACCTGTTGTATGCATTGCATAATACGGAGTAGTTTCAGTAAGCAGAGCCAGACTGAAAGAGTCCCCTGCCACACCTATTGTTTTCAAGTATGATGCAATCGAAATTATACATGCCGCAAACGGTATATATAGACGTGCTACGGTAACAATAAGTTTTTTGAAAACAATTTTTTTATCACTGAAGTTAAGTGCTTCAAGTGATATAAAAACACAGCCCACAGATAAAATTATTGCAAAAAGCATCTGGAGCAAGTCTCCGCCGTTTTCTATTATAGGCACCCCTATTCCGAACGGTACACATGCAAAAATTGAGCAGAATAGGGCAAATGCAAGAGCAAGTGTAAAAATAACCGTTTTCCTGTATCCCTGTTCAGGAAGGCTGTAATTTGCAAAGTAAAATTTATAAATTTTGCGATACATATTCTCTTTACGCTTTTTAAGCAGTACATGCACAAGTATTGTATAACAGTGCTCTGTCAGCATAATAAGTCCGAGCCATATCAGTATCGTTACCATTAAAAGCGGGTACCTGAGAAACATATAAAGAATACTCATAATTCTACTCCGTCAGCAGGATGGTCATACAGGCAAACACAAATATAAGCGGCAGCATGACATATTTATAGTCATTGTCCATCCATATATTAAGATATTTCTTTGCAAATAATGCCGTGTCATCATTTATAATTTCGTTTTCATCGGCTTTACTTTTCTCACGTATATCAATTTCATTTTCAGCACTGCTATCAAAGAAATGGCATAGATACGCAACTGCCAGCAACGCTATGAGAACAACAAATATCCACAAGAAAGGCGTCCATATAAAACCGGATAAAGAAACACTGGTAATCATTTGCCAGCCTCCTCAATTACATTTATCGAATAGCCTGTGTTCATAAGTGCTTCTACGGAAGGCGCTGCGATTTTTCTGAGCAATATTCCAGGGGTAAAAGACAAAATTATAATCCATAGTAGCAAAATTCCTGTGGTTAGTGTTATTTCAGTATCTCTTGCCGGAGAATCTTTTTTATCTTCCTGTGTCCATGCCTTACCAAAAGCAATTGTGGCAATTTCGTAGAGCGTAACAAAGAAAACTGCTATATTAACTATAACCAAATAAGCAGCAAGGAACGGGCAGACAAAATTTGAACACCTGTAGAGCAGCTGCAAAAACGGATAAGTGACAAAAGGCGCCATACCGCACAAAGCGAAGATTGCAAAGAATATTACAAACATTACAAATGGCATAAGACTAACCATACCGCCTCTTTTGTACAATGCAATTCCGTCTTTATCTTCGCGTTCAAGCTGGGCTGAAGCAATAGATAATGCGGAAGATACAGGAAGATAAAGCAGCCAGAGAGCAGACATACACTCAAGTGCGGTAAAACCATACTGCGCAAGTCCGTCAGCGCTGAAACATCCATAATATCCTATTCCTGCAGAGACAACCAAAAAGCCTTTTGCAAACAAATCAAGGAATGAAGCCTGTTTACTAGGGTTATCAGACGCAATTATCATAAGTACTGAAACAAGCAATGTAAGACAGCCTGCAGCTATAAGCATAAGGGGCACTTTTTCAAGTCCGGAAGAAGCGCCCATTGTTGAAAATACTATTCTGATAATAACATAAAAAACTGCCTGACAGCGCATTATAAAGAATGAGCGGTAAACAGGGTCATTTGTGTGTGATACAGGTCTGAGGAAAAATGCCAACAGCGGTGCAAAAATCAGTGTAAATGTAATTTTTTCATAGGTGCCTATTTCTATCTTACATGCGATTAGGCGAGTTAACGATGAACCGTATTTTGCGCCGAGCAGGATAATACCGGCAAGAAGCAGTACCATAGAAACAATTCTTGAAAGGTGGTGAAGGAATAGACTCATAACGTTTTTACTGCGGACTGAGGTATGCTTATATAGCCCATAAGAAGCAAACTGGGAAAGTATAATGAAGAAATACATACTAAACAGGCTGTTGGAATAATAAACACCTTCAACAGAGGCGAGAACAAGCAAAATTGCCGCCATTTTCTGCTGAGATATAACAGATACTTTGTCAGACATAGCTTTAAGGGATATTACCACTGCTGCAAGTGCGGCAAAAAGAACCGCCCACGCTGAAAGGGCATCGACAAAATAACTTCTGCCATCGCCAAGGTCATCTCCGCCTCTGAGCGTGTCGGTCACGTTGTCTGCCACTACAGGAATGGCTGACAAAACTTCTGTCTTGTAAAATAAAAGTGCCAACAGTACTAAAATGAAATTTAAACCGAGAAAAACAATAAATATTATTTTGGACAATTTAAGCGGCACATTGCCGGGAAACTTAAGCAGTCCTCCGGAAAAATCGGTAAAATTTGCATATAATTTAAAACATAAAAACAAAAGACTGCCGAAACAGAGCAGAAAAACCGTAAATACAGGCAAAGGGAAAAAGTTTATCAGCATATATTTTCCTCCAACTAACACCACAACCTGTCAGAAAAGTTCCTCATGACTGACGATAATATTTTACACCAACAACGTGCTTATCTGATAATAAATATTCAAATATTCTTTAAAAAGTCCTTACCGTGTAAGCTGTAAGATATAAAATAAACGGAATTCTTAATAGAATTCCGTTAATTTTTGGCGCGCCGAACAGGAATTGAACCCGTAACCTTTAGATCCGTAGTCTAACGCTCTATCCAATTGAGCTACCGGCGCAATATTAAGTTAAATGGCGGTGAGGAAGGGATTCGAACCCTTGAGGGAGATTTTGTCCCCCTACCCGCTTAGCAGGCGAGCGCCTTCAGCCTAGCTCGGCCACCTCACCAACGGTGCAATATTCTATTTCAGAAACGGCAGTTTGTCAATAGCCGCTGAAGAATATTTACTGTTTCTTGTTTGCGGGTGTCTGCTGTTCGGCAGGCTTGTCCGTTGTTTTTGCTGCAGGTTCAGCTTTCTTTGGAGGCATAAAGTATTCTTTATCAAGAACTTCAATATTCAGATTCTTGCGGAATCCTTTCAGAAGTTTTCTAAGTTCCATGCCGCCCTTCTGATTTTTAATCATTTTGACAATGTCATTTTTAACCTGGTCATATGTCAGACGCTGTTCTTTTTCTTCACTCACTTTTAAGAACAGGAAATATTTTTCCGTTCCGGGCATCTGTTTAACTTCGGAAATTTTTCCGTTACCCAGTGATTTAAGTGAAGCCAACGGTTCACTGCTCATCTGCGCCATAGGCACCAATTCAGGTTTTGCTTCCTGTGAGAACTGTTCGGCTTTCTGTTCTTTCATTATATTGTCCCATTTCGCGCCGCCCTCAATTGCCTTTTTGGCCATCTCCGCAGAAGCTTTGTTGCCGAAAACAGCTATAAGCATTTTGCAGCCGGCAGGAATAACAAACATTGAATTCTTGCCTTCTTCGTAAAACTTTTTCGTTTCATCTTCGGTAACTTTGGCTGCTTCTGTAATGCCGTCTATCAGCAACTGCTGTTCCATCTGAAATCTTACATCATCTTTGAAATCTGATTTCGATTTACCTGTACGGGCAAGCCTTTCATTAAATTCTTCTTTTGTCGGGAACTGGGCGATGATTTCATCAACACGTTTATTAAGCTCTTTTTTATCTACTTTGATATTGCGTTTTTTGATCTCTTTTCTGAGTTCATCTTCAATACCGATTGACTCAAGAGCCTGCTTTCTGTAGAGGTACATATTATCGGCATTTTGCTGCATGCCGGGAATTGCACGTGATTCCTGCTCAATGATATTACTTGCACGCTGTTCAACTTCGGAACGCTCAACTTTTTTGCCGTTAACCTTTGCAACAGCATCATTCATGCCTTTGCCGTTACTGCCCTTACCGCTGCTGACACCATACATTACACCACAGGTGATGATAAACACAACCACTACTGCGACCATAATAATTTTGAGGTTATCTCTCATCCATTTAAACAACTCAGTCATCCTCCTTAGGAATAGTAACCTTAAAACAACTTTGATATGATATTACATATTTGACGCGCTGTCAAAGGCTTATGCCGTAATCAGCGCTACAGCTGAAGCATTGTTCTTAATATATTCAGCTGCATACATTCTGGCACAGGCAACATCCGCTGCAATCTGATCTGCAAGTTGTTCCGCACTGCCGAATTTCTTTTCTTCTCTGATCCGGCTGATAAAAAACACTTTAATTTCCAGCCCGTATAGACTATTACCGGAAAAATCAATAATATATGTTTCGCATACTGTCTTTTTTCCGTTAAAGGTAGGATTGCGGCCAAGATTCGTCACAGAAGGATACAATCTTTCCCCTGCAAGAGTGAGCGTGGCATAGCTGCCATCCGGCGGATACAGTTTACCGTCATCAGGAAGAATATTGGCAGTTGGATATCCCAGTTCACGCCCTGTGTGCCTGCCTTCTCTGACAATACCGGAAATAAAATAAGGAATTCCAAGCACTTCTGCCGTCTCAGCAACATTTCCGGCAGAAATCAAAGAGCGTATCCTGGTTGAACTAACTGGTCTGTCATCCGATAAAACCATATCAACGACTGAAAAAAGCATATTATTGTCAGAACAGAATTTTTTTACAAACGCAGTATCTCCCCCGCGGTCTGCGCCAAAACGGAAATTGCAGCCTACGACTAGCCCTTCAGCTTTATATTTATTCTTCAGCAGACTCATAAATTGCTCTGGAGACAGTCTGGAAAACTCTTTTGTAAAGCGAATTTTTACAAGTTTAGGAATACCCAGACATTCAGCATAAAAATCGCGTTCGGCATCCGTAAAAATCTGTTTAAAGTTATCACGGATAAATAACTGCTGCGGATTACGGTCAAATGTAATAACGCCCCAGTTATCACTATTTTGTGCCAGTTCACACGCTTTTTTCAGCAGCTCGCGGTGTCCGGCATGAAAACCGTCAAAAGAACCTATTGCATATATCATTATCATTCACCAAGAAATAAATTCACCGACGGATGCAATACAACCGTGCCATTTTCAGAGGTAATACCACACACCGCAAAACATTTCTCCGTTCGCAACAGAACTCTTTTACCAAAATAATTTACTGTGCGGCCCATACTGCGTCTGCTAAGCAGTTCAAACGGGATATTCTGCCCTGAATAAAGTTTCTTTTCTGCCGGTTCACAGCCGACATACAAAGGCATAACCTCAGACAGAATTTCAAACGTCACAAGTTTTTTATAAATTTCATCGGCGGTCATATTTTCAATATCTGAATATGAAACCGCATTCTCAATTCTGAACGGACCAACAAATTCCCGTTCAAGTCGGCACACATGACCGGCGCTGTTCAGCACACGAGCAAGATCTCTGCCGAAACTTCTAATATAAGTGCCTTTCTGACACTGTATTTTAAAAGAGATTTGTCCGTCGGCAGACAATGTCGAAAGACGTATAACCTTTTCAAAATAGACCGGTTTTGCCTCTATTCTGACATTTTCACCGCTGCGGCTCAGTTCATGCGCACGTTTACCGTCAACATGTACAGCAGAAATATTCGGCGGAGTCTGTAGTCTCCAGCCGGAAAATTCAAATAGCGCGCTATCAATATCCTCTGTATTTATACGGCTGAAATCAGCAGTACGTATTACAGCGCCTGAGGCATCGTCAGTATCTGTTTCACTGCCAAACTGAATTGTTGTTGTGTAGCATTTCGGAAGTCCCATAACAATATTGCTCAAACGGGTTCCCGCGCCGATAAGAATGACAAGCACTCCAGATGCTGTTGAATCTAAAGTTCCTCCGTGTCCTGCTTTTACTTTTTTACCCAGTTTACGGCGTACAGTTTCAACACATCGTGTACTGCGTTCGCCGATAGGTTTATTTATTATCAGAAATCCTGATTTCGGCATATTTTATTACCGTCTTTTTCAATTCGGCAACTGCAATATCAAAATCACCGGACAGCTTTGCGCCTGCAGCCTGATTATGTCCGCCTCCGCCGTAAAAAGCTGCGATTTCGCGTGCAATATACGGCTCTTTTGTCCTAACACTCAGTTTGATGCTGCCGTTAAATTCAGAAACAAACAGTGCAATTTTTACGCCTACTATGCGCAATATCTGGTTAACAAGGCTTTCCGTAACACTCCTGTCGCTCTCGCATGCTTTGAAATCTTCACTGCGCAGACAGAAAATTGCCGCTCTGCCGTCAGCAAAAACTTCCGTCCTTTCCATTGCTCTGCCCCACAGCCTTAGTGCGCCTGCGCTCATACATTCATTCAGACAGTCATCGATAACATTCGGCAGTGCTCCAGCCTTAAGCAATATTTCCGCAGCCTTGTGACTTTCCTGTGTAACAGACGAGAAACGGAAATTACCGTTATCGGTGACAAGTGCCGTATAAAGGCACATCGCTTCATCGCGGCTGATATCAAATTCAGCATCCATAAATTCGGTGATAATTTCCGCAGCAGCAGATGCCTCAGGGTTTATGCAATTTACTCCGGCAAACATCTCATTGTCCCTGTGGTGGTCAAAAGCTACACTGTCATGTGATGCCAAAAGCATTTCAATGCCGTTAACAGAGCGGTCTTTAGTGCTTGTATCCACAATAACGAGCAGAGCGTCGGAAGGTACATCCTCTGCATTCAGCAGTCTGTAATCCTCAGCATAAGGCAGGAAAAGATACCTTTCAGGCACATTGTCTTTACCGCCTGCTATAACTTTTTTGCCAAGCCTTTTTGCAAGCGAATACAACGCAAGAGTACAACCGAGTGTGTCTCCGTCAGGTTTTTCATGACAGAGTACCGCCCAGCTGCTGTACGCTTTCATTTTGTCTGAAATATCTTTAATCAGATTCTTCATCCGTGTCTGTTTTCACATACTCGCGTTCAGCATCAATCTTTGCCACTCGGGCGAGCAGATCGTCCATTTTTCTTGCTTCGGCTTCTGAATTGTCATAGACAAAAGTAAGTTGAGGGATAGTGCGCAGATGCATTTCCCGCCCTAAAATTCTGCGAAGCTGACCTGCAACAGATTCAAGTGCTTTCTGCACAGTACCGCGTATATGCTCGTTAAGCAGCGTATAGTAAACCTTGGCATAACCAAGATCGGAAGAAACGTCAACAGCCGTAATAATAGCCTCACTGACATGCTCTTTTTTGATACGCGCCTGCAGCAGATCGGAAATAAGACGCTGAAATTCTTTATTAATTCTTCCCATACGATATGAATGCATGGCAAGCCTCTCTTAATCAAGGGTTCTCTTTTCTTTTAAGATTTCAAATGATTCAACAATATCGCCGACCCTGAAGTCCTGGAATTTCGCAAAACTCAAGCCGCACTCGTTGCCTGCTTTAACTTCTCTCGCATCATCCTTGAAATGCTTGAGGCTTGCAAGTTCGCCTGTCCAAAATACGACACCGTCACGAATAAGGCGCACGCTTCCGCGCTTGACAGATCCTTCGAGGACACGGCATCCTGCAATATTTCCAACCTTCGGTACTCTGATAATTTCACGAATTTCAGCCTGACCGAGAGTATTTTCACGAATTTTCGGCGCAAGCATACCTTCCATAGCTGCCTTAACATCATCAAGCATATCGTAAATAATGTCATAAAGTCTGATCTGAATGCCTTCCGTTTCGGCAAGTTTTTTAGCGTTACTGTCAGGTCTGACGTTAAAGCCGACAATAATCGCGTTTGAAGCTGTAGCAAGCATTACATCTGACTCAGAAATACGGCCTACACCCTCATGAACGATATTAACGCTGACCGCATCTGTACTCATCTTAACAAGCGAGGCATGGAACGCTTCAAGAGAACCCTGAACGTCTGTTTTGAGCACAATACGCAGCTGCGGGGCTTCCTCTCCGCCCATTTTGTCATACAGCTCTTCAAGTGTCATACGTTTTGCTTTGTTTGCAAGCTGTTCACGGCGCTCAACTTCTTTTTGAGACATAAAGTCACGTGCCTCACGCTCAGAGTTAAAGGTTTTGAAAATTTCTCCCGGCTGAGGAACATTTTCAAGACCAAGAATTTCTACAGGGGTGCTGGGCTCTGCCTGATTAAGCATTTTGCCCTTGTCATCAAGCATTGCTCTGATTTTGCCCCACGCAGAATCCGTATAAACAATATCTCCGCGTTTCAGCGTACCGTTCTGAACTATAACAGTTGCAACCGGCCCTTTGCCTTTGTCAAGATTTGCTTCAATAACCGTGCCCTGCGGTTTTGCGGCTTTTGCGGCTTTAAGTTCTTGAAGCTCTGCGACAAGAATCATCATATCAAGCAGTTCATCAACATGGTCGCCGGTTTTGGCGGAAAGATTGACCATAACTGTATCTCCGCCCCATTCTTCAGGAACAAGACCGTAATCAGAAAGCTGCTGGCGTACTCTGTCCGGATTTGCCTGCGGTTTATCCATCTTGTTGACAGCGACAATAATAGGAACCTCTGCTGCTTTAGCATGGTTAATAGCCTCTATTGTCTGAGGCATAAGACCATCATCCGCCGCAACAACAAGAACCGCAATATCGGTAACCTGCGCTCCGCGGGCTCTCATAGCAGTAAAAGCCTCATGACCGGGAGTATCCAGAAAAACAAGTTTATTGCCGTTATACTCAACGGTTGATGCGCCTATATGCTGCGTAATACCGCCGGCTTCACGGTTTGTAACATGGGTGTTGCGAATATAGTCAAGCAGAGTCGTTTTGCCATGGTCAACATGCCCCATAACGGTAATAATCGGAGGACGTGCAGAAAGTTCATACTGAACCTCCTCAGCTTCTTTTACAGACTGTTTCTGTTTTACGGCCTGTTTTTCAGCCTTTTTCTCTGCTTTCTTTTCAGCTTTCTTTAAAGCCTTTTTGTTATTATTTTTGTGCTGTGCCTGTGCTGCGGGCACCTCTTGACGAACATTCAATTCCTCGAAATTTTCGGCAACCGGCTCATCTTCACCGAAAACAAAGTTTTTAGCAAAACCCTCGCTGAGAATTGCAAGAAGATTTTCGTCAACAGCTGTTGTTGCAGGAAGCATAAGCCCTGCGCTCATAAGCATTTTAACAGCTTTGCCAGACTTTTCGCCAACGGCAGATGCCACATCAGCAACAGACGCACCCTGCTTTATCTTTACAACAGGGAAATTCTGTTTGGGCATGACCTTCGCGACAGACTTTTCCTCAGTTTTTACGCTTTTTTCTCCAATTACAGCTCTGCGTACCTTTTCGGCCATCTCCTCGTCAATAGAGCTTGAGGCCGATTTAACCTCAACGCCCAATTCTGCCAGTATTTCCAAAATTTCTTTGCTCTGTTTATCAATCGTTTTGGCAAGATCGTAAATGCGTATTTTACTCATTTGCATCACTCCTGTTCACTATACTAAAAATTTTCTTTGCAAAACCGCTGTCAGCATCAAGCGCGACAATCTGCGCCGAACTGACACCAACTGCCTGACCGAGTTCTGCCCTGCTGACGGTCAAAGGCAATACCACTGCGTTTCTCAGTGACCTAAGAACATTATCCGAACAATCCGCAGCAGTCAAAGCAACGGCTTTAATCTTACTGCAGCCGTTAAAAACCTTATCCTGACCGACATAAAGATTTCCTGACCTTCTTGCAAGACCGAGCAGACTCAGAATTTTATCTTCGTTTTCGGTCATTATTTACAATTTCCCCTAAGTTCCTCGAAAAGATTTTCATCTGGAGAAACATTGAGATGCTTTTCTATAAGGTGCTTTTTGCAGGCACGTTCTACACATTCACACTTGCGGCAAACATACGCGCCGCGCCCGTTTGCACGGCCGGTTGCATCATAAACAACCTTTCCGTCAGGCGTACGCACAATACGCAGCAGTTCTCGTTTTGAGACAGTTTCGCCGCACGCAATACAGCTCCTTGCCTGTTTAATACCTTCTCCCGCGGTGCTTATCTTCATTGTATATTACGCTAATCCTCTTTTACAATACTTGCGATATCAACAAAAAGTTCCTTCATCGTAGGAAGTTTTTCAGCTTCAAGCACCTTAATATCTATTTTCCAGCCTGTAATCTTGGCAGCCAGACGAACATTCTGTCCCGCTTTGCCGATTGCAAGTGAAAGTTCTTCACTGTGGACATAAGCCGTAACAGCCTTATCAACACCCTCTACCGGCTCAATTTTTACAATCTTGGCAGGAGAAAGAGCGTTTCTGATAAACGTATAAGGATCATCGCTCCAAGCGATAACATCTATCCTTTCACCGGCAAGATCCGAACTGAGAGATTTAATACGCATACCCTGTCTGCCAACACAGGCACCGAGAGGCTCTACGTCGGGGTTAAGGCTGTGAACTGCAACCTTTGCGCGAAGACCGGCTTCACGGACAATGCTGCGAATTTCAACAGTACCGTCCTGAATTTCAGGAACTTCAACTTCAATAAGCTTGCGAAGAAGCCCCGGGTGAGTTCTTGAAACAACAATACGCGGCCCTTTAGAAGTCTGGCGAACATCAAGAACAAAAAACTTAAGTCTCATACCCATACGATAATCTTCACTGTTAATTTTTTCATCTTTCGGAAGAACTGCTTCAGATTTTTCATTAAGATTAATAAGAATCTGATCACCTTCAACCTTAAAAATAGAACCGACTACAACATTGCCGATTTTGTCGGCATACTGTTCGTAAATACACTGGCGCTCAGCATCTTTAAGCCTCTGGATAATAACCTGACGGGCTGTCTGCGCTGCGATACGTCCGAATTTATTCGGGGAAACATTAACAGTTTTTCTTATCTCATCGCCGAGTTCAAGGTCAGCATATCCTTCTTCCGCTGCTTCTTCAACAGTAAGCTCTGCGTCAGGATTTTTGACCTCATCAACAACCGTACGGATTTCCTCAATAGTAAGTTCACCGTTCGGCGCAATTCTTGCCGCCACATTCTTATTCTGATTGCCCGGACTTGATTTCTTATAAGCAGAACTCATTGCAGACTGCAGGCTCGCAATAATAATATCCTCTGGAAGCCCCTTCTTGTCTGCCACCGTACTAATCAAGCTTGCAAAATCTTCCGCTAAAATCATTTTTCTACCACCCCTTAGTGTATTTTGAAAAACTATAACAATTTAAAAATGCAGATATACAGGCGAGCAGGCGTACAGCACAAGGTGAGCTTCGCAAATATTTTTAAACCGTCTGCGTCAGCGGACACCCTTAACTATGCCTC
>JAZUIB010000034.1:0-4963 GCA_045642025.1 Synergistaceae bacterium | reverse complement strand
TTGTCGAGTTTGTCGGTTTTCGCGCCGAGTGCATCAAGTTCGTTTTTGAATTCTGCGCAAAGTTTTTTAAGGAGTTCGACATCCTTTTTGCTTGCGTGGAGTTCATCACCGCGTGCTACTGCACGGGCTACCATTGCTGCTACTTCATAACGTGTTGCCTGCTGGGCACCTTTGAATGCGCCGAAAAATGCGCGTGAATTTTGTATAAGATTGTCCTAAATATGAGGTAATATTTTTTATAAATATGATACAATAAATTTGCCGAATATGAGGTAATAATATTTATATACATGGGGGAATTTAGGATGGCAAACGTAGCTTACCTGCCCAGAATAATTGATGACAGAGTGAAAAACTATCTAAATGCGTTTGGCGCGGTCTGCATAGAAGGTCCGAAATGGTGCGGCAAAACGTGGACTTCCGCGCACCATTCAAAAAGTGCGTTTTACCTTGCCGACCCTGCCAACAATTTCAGAAACAGGCAGCTTGTTAATTATTCTTTGGATTATGCATTACAGGGAAGCACGCCAAGGCTCATTGACGAATGGCAGGAATATCCGCAGCTTTGGGATGCTGTTCGCATGGAGGTAGATAAACGGGCTGACACGGGGCAATTTATCCTAACCGGTTCATCAACACCGACACATAAGGGCATACTTCACAGCGGCGCCGGCAGAATAGCCAAAATCTCAATGCATACAATGTCGCTTTACGAAGCGGGAAAATCTACGGGAGAAGTATCGCTAAAAGACGTTTGCGAAGGCAGGGAGATAAAACCCTGTGCAGTTACAGACTGTTCACTTGAACAACTTGCTGAGTATATAATATGCGGCGGCTGGCCTGCTTCCGTCAAAATGCCGTTTTCTAAAGCAAGGTTAATTCCCGAAAAATATTTGCAGGCTGTTCTTGACGAAGACATATACAAACTTGACGAAATCAACCACAATGTGCGCAAAATGGAACTTTTGCTGCGGTCGCTTGCAAGAAACGAGTCAACGACTGTTTCAATACGCAAATTGTGTGATGACATCTCTGAAAATGAGGTTGCAACGGTTGACGCTAAAACAGTTGGCGGTTATCTGGACGTATTCAAACGACTTTTTATTACCGACAACCAGCAGCCGTTTTCAACAAACATTCGTTCATCTGTACGCATTAAACAGGCAGAAAAGAGACATTTCTGTGACCCCTCTCTTGCTGCCTGCCTGCTAAAAAGCACAGTTTTAGGACTCATAAACGACCTAAAGACCTTCGGATTTCTCTTTGAAGCACTTTGTGAAAGAGATCTACGCATATATGCGGAGAGCATGGGAGCGAATTTGTATCATTACAGAGACTATGCTGACAACGAAATAGATGCCGTTATCGAGCTTGAAGACGGCAGTTGGTGTGCCTTTGAAATCAAGTTGGGAGCGCATCAAGCCGATGCAGCCGCAAAACATCTGATTAAATTCAAAAACAAGATTGCAGAAGAAGGCGGCAGACTTCCAATAGCACTTGGCATTATCACAGGAACATCCAACTTCGCTCACAAACGCGAAGACGGCGTTTACGTCATACCGATTACGGCGCTGAAAAACTAAATAAACATTGTCAGTTGTTGGAAGCACACAAAAAACAGGAACCCTTTCGGGTTCCTGTTATCTAATCTTTCAGACTGTTTTCGTTCAGCAGAAAATCCTTAAGACTCAATATCCTGTAGCCGTTTTCATCTGTCCACGGCAGGAAATTACCCTGCACGATAATGATTTTTCTAAAAGCATCGTTAATGTGTTCAAGAGACTGTGTTTCCTGTTTCTTCTTGACATCTGTCAGCATTTCCCACGCTGATTGAATATAATAGCGGCTGTCAAATTCATTTGCGACAAAATCAACCTCAAACTGCTGTCTTGTGCAGCTGCCGGCCGAATTTTTTGCGTTCTTTTCGACAACGCCGACGTCTATGCTGAAACCGCGCATAAGCAGTTCATTGCAGATAACGTTTTCCATCAGGTGTGAAACGTCCTGATTTCTGAAATTCAATCTTGCATTGCGCAGACCGTTGTCAACGAAATAATATTTCATGCCTGCATTTATGTAGTGTCTGCCGTTTATATCATACCGCCTTGCAGATGAAATCAGGAAAGCATCCTCAAGATATTCAATATATCTTGCAACTGTATCATACGTACACGAACTGCCTTTTACGCTCCTGAGGGTATTGGCAATCTTATTTGCATTGGTAACAGAACCTGTGGACGAGGCAAGCACGTTCATAATATCATCCAAATCGTCCTTAATTCTGATTTTGTGACGATCGACCACGTCATTGATATAGACATTGTTAAAAAGAGAGTGCAGATATCTGCGCTTTTTTACGTCGCTGTCCATCTGCACAAGGGCAGGCATTCCGCCGTAAATCATATATTCATTCCACGCGGTTTCGTAACTTCCGCCCTTGAAATCATAAAACTCCTTAAACGACAGCGGGAAAACCCTTATTTCATCGCCCCTGCCGCGAAATTCCGTAACAATGTCCGAAGACAGAAACTTTGAATTGCTGCCCGTAACGTAAACGTCTATGTTGTCTATATGAAGAAAACTGTTCAGGGCGTATTCAAAATTCGCGGCATATTGCACCTCGTCAAGCAGTAGATAATATTGTCCGCTGTCCGTTATTCTGCGTTTAACGTATTTATAAAGCTCATGTATGTCACAAAGCGGCTCGAATTCCACGTTATCAAGCACAATTTCGATGATATGAGCAGAATCAACACCCTCAGAAAGCAGCTGCTTCTTAAAGATATTAAACAGCAGGTATGACTTGCCGCAGCGTCTGATTCCGGTAATAATTTTAATCATTCCGTTCTGACGCCTTGACAGCAATTCATTCAGATATTTACTGCGTTTTATCTCCATAGCCATCACCCCTGTTCGAAAACTCTGCATATATATGCAATCTTTTCGAATAGAATTATATTGCCGGATATGATTTTGTCAATATGGTACTATTCACACAATAAACAGGAGTGCTTCCGCCTCTAAAAGGTTATCCTAAATCGGAATTTGACAGTATAATTTAACAGTTGTCGCACTCCTATTCTGGCAACAGAAGGGAGGTGTCCGGTATGAACAGAAACTCCATCACATTTCTGTTGTCTGTTATGGCAAGTATAGTAGCGTACTACATTTGCAAATGGCTGGACAGACACAAGTAAGCGACAGCCAGCCTAAAAATGAACAGCCTCCGATGTACGGTCGGGGGCTGTTCTGTGTCGGTATGTACTCCATCACATTGGTGTTGCTTACGTTAAAAATTATAACATCATCGGTAAAATCGTCAAGTGCTTAAACACCAAAACAAAACCGTCACCGTCACAGTCTGCTGTCACACTCTGCCTTCTGCAAGACAACGTAAACTATGCACAGGCAGCCGCCGCGCTTGAAACAATCCTGCAAAGTTCACTGCTGAAATAAGAAACAAGCAAAAATGCATAAAAAAACAGGAACCCTTATAAGGGTTCCTGTTTAGTTAGACAAAGTTTTCTAAGTTAGTTTAACCTAAATTAGAACTTGACGTCTGTCTGGAAGAAGATGACGCGGTCTTTGCCGGAAACACCACTATTTGTGGTTGTTTCTCCAAGATAAACGTTGTCACCGTAGTTGAGTTCGTCATAGGCGAGCATGAATGTGATTGCAGGGTTAAGTTTGTATTTAACACCGATGCCCCATTCTGTTGCGTTGTCAACACCCGGTGTGCCGAAATCAGCGCGTACGAAGCGGAGGAATGTGCTCCATTTCTTGTTCCATTTCTGTTCAGCTTTGATGAACCATGTCTTTGTAACTTCGTTGTTAATCGGACGGACCCAGTAAACTGAAGGTTCGCCTGATTTGCCGCCGAGTGAGTACATGTAGTTGTCATCATTTGCGCCGTTGTTGCCGCCGAAGCCGTTCTTAAACTGTGAGTATTCAACCCAAAGGTCTGTGAATTTAAGTACGCTCTGTTTGACATCGAGGATGGCTTTCCATGCATACTGACTGTCTTCAATCTGCTGACCGTCAAAAGTGTCGCCTTCGCTGAGCTTCTGCCAGTAGTAGATTCCTTTGAGGGCTATGCCGTCTGTGAATTTGTAGCCGGCTGTGAGACCATAGGTCTGCATGTTGCCAATTGTCTTTCCTGAAGCCGAGGCATTTTTACCGTCACCCTGCTGCCAGTAACCCATAGCACCGAGTGTGATTTTGTCTGTCGGTGTCCATTTGAGGTTAAGGATGTAGAGGAAGTTTGTGCCGTTGTCAAAACCTTCTGCAAGATACTGACGTGCAGCGCCTGAGTGGTTACGGGCAACGATGAAGTCTGCATCTACTTTGCTCCAGGTTTTTTCAAGCCAGAAACCGTCAAAACGCCAGTCGCCGAACATTGCGTCTTCGTCTGCATAGAGTCCGTATTCGCTTTCAAAGTCAAACTGTGTACGACCTATTTTGAGACCAAGTCCCCAGAACGGAAGTTTTGTGCCGATGTAGAATTTGCGTGCTGAGAATGCGTGGGTATCACCGCGACCGTCTGCCTTGATTTTATCGCCGCCTTTTGTTTTGATGCTTCCTGCCCAGTCTGAGCCGATACGGAACTGTGAGTCGAAATATGTATCAGCTGTGATCTGGCGGCGGAAGAAGAGACGTGCCTGGTCTTTGGTGAAATCATATTTGCCGCGCTGTTTTGTCCATGCAGAACCAGCGCCATTGTCTCCGCCGGTCATGGTAACGTCAAATTTGAAGCGTCCGCTGATCTGCCAGCTGCCGATGCCTTTTTCGAGTTTCGTTACGCGTTTGTCGAGTTTGTCGGTTTTCGCGCCGAGTGCGTCGAGTTCGTTTTTGAATTCTGCGCAAAGTTTTTTAAGGAGTTCGACATCCTTTTTGCTTGCGTGGAGTTCATCACCGCGTGCTACTGCACGGGCTACCATTGCTGCTACTTCATAACGTGTTGCCT
>JAZUIB010000033.1:0-31459 GCA_045642025.1 Synergistaceae bacterium | reverse complement strand
TTTGCCGCTGTCTCCCTCGCCTACGGTTACTGCTGTGTCGTATTCGCCCGCTTCAAATGAGAGGTTGAAGTCTCCGCCGAGTTTGGCAGTTAAGCCTTTGGTATTGTACGCAGCGCTGAGTGTGCCTTCGTTTACGGTTGCAGAACCTTTCGTAAATTCATAACCGTTAGTATTGCTGAACGCTGAGGCGTAGTCTGTCTGATAGTCTGTATTTCCCGCCGCGTCTTTCCCGATTTTTTCAGCATAGACATACATTTTGTATGTACCGTTATCAAGATTTCCGAGAGCAACAGACACACCTGCACTGCCGTCGGCTGTACTGCCGATTTTCGCATAGTTAACGTATTCTCCCGCGCTGTTTGCGACTATGCCGGATATGTAGTTCGCCTTTCCGTCTGTTATCGCCTGTGCCGTGTATTTCACAACGGGAGCGCTGTATTCATACGTCAGTCCTTCTGTCAAATCCATCGTTCCGTCTGCCGACGTGGCTGCCGCGAGTTCGTCTAATGTTTTATAGCCTGTGTATGTCTGCGTTACCTCTACGTTTGTCGGTGCGGCAATGTCTGCGTCTTTCAGCGTCAGTTTCCAGCCGTCTGCGCCTGCATACGTGTTGTCCAGCGCAAAACCGTCTCCGACATTAACGGCTCCTTTGCCGCCTACGGCTGCAGACAACAACAACACAGCATCCTGATTAAGGTTTAATGCTGCGCGGGCGGCAAGATAGGGATCACTGACAAAGACACCTGCCAACCCTTTGATAATACCATAATTACTAACATAGTATGCAGTCGTGCCGGATGCGCCTGAAGGCGACCGAAGCCACCAGTAAGCATTCCCATAGCTGTTAACGTTTGTCACCGTAATGTTGTTATACATCTTTGCATATTTCACCGCTACAGGAACTGACATTAGCAAACTTTCCGCGTTTGTAAAACCATATTCTGTGTTTGTTACCTCATCTTTACTCAGCAGAAAGATTTTTTCCGTAGAGATAATGTCTTTTTTGTCTGTAACATCTCCGCCAAGCGTGTGTGTTGTTTCCGCTATCGCCGCAAGTTCTTTTGCGCTGAATGCGTCTCCGGCAAAGCCTCCCCACACGTTGACCGTTCCGTCTGATTTGAAAGTTGTGGCTGTTGTATTGTTCAACGTAGTGCGTATTTCAGATGAAGCACTGTTACTGTCGTCTCCCCATACGTTGCCCATTGAGTTGGATTGGTTAAACTGGTCAGGGTATAAGCCTTGGTCGGACAAAAGGAATATCTTGCCGTTTGCCGTTCCTACCGCATCATTTGCAAGTACCCGCCATTTTATGCCTTCTTTGTTGTAATTATCTTTGTTAAAGGCTTCCGGATAATCCCATGTTCCTGTCGGTGTGTATCCAGATACCGCGCTCTGCCAGTAATTGCCGAAATAGATGGTTGAGGCATTGCCCAACGCGTTTCCGCCGTTGCCGCCCGCTATGTCTGTTATCTTCGCAAGTCCGCCTGCCATCGCAGGTGAAACACACGCAAAGAGCATCAGCATAACAAGTATCAAAGCTGTTGTCTTTTTCATCTTCATTCAATTCACTCTCCAAGTATGTTATTTGTTACAAGATAAATTATACACTATAACAATAAACAAAACGGCAACGTGGTTATTCTCCGTTCGTTCACTGTGTTTGTTTGAGATGCGAGCATCAGAATCGTTAACGCTCAAGGGCGTATGCCAAAATTCTAACGAGTGAATTCGAGCGCATCAGCGCAAAATCAATCTTCCTATGTGCTTACCGCTTTTATCACCGTGTTTCATACACACTTACTGTTCGCTGACTTTAATTTTTCTTTCTCCGTGCGATGTCCTGAAACGTTCCTGTTTTGCATTATAAGCAGGGCTAAGGATATCGTTTTGTTTTTCGTATATCTGTGGAAGTTCTATGCCCATAAGAGATAGCATGAGGTTGAAAATAAGGTCGTTGGTGAAGCAAAGGTCACGCGCTGTTTTAAGCCGTTCTGTTTTGCCATGGTTTTGTTTTGTGTATTCTTCACTGAGACAAATGAACATCGGTATGTGAGTCATTGAGGAGACAAAGCGCGCGGAGTCGTGGTCAAGTTTGTCTTTTGGCACTGAAGCATGGTCGGAGAAGTAAACCATAGCCTTGAAGTGTGGCAGAGCAGCAGTTTTTTCGTATATGTTTTTCAGTACGTTGTCTGTATAGAGTACGCTGTTGCAGTACGCAGCTTCGTCTGTGTGCGTACCGAAGCGGTTGTATTCTTTTGGGTATCTTTGGTCGTAGTTTATGTGGCTGCCCATAAGATGAATTATTATGAGCATATTGTCTTTTAGTTTAATTGTGTCCAATGTTTTTGCAAGTTCACCGTCATAAACAGAGGTTATAGTCGTATTTCCGGTGCATTCGTTGAGCCATACCTGCTGGTCTGCTTCTGCAGCTATGACGGAAACTGGGGTATCCCACATGCCGTATTTTACCTGATTGCTGAGCCATACTGTTTCATAACCAGCCGCTTTTGCAATCTCAAGCAGCGAAAGCGCATCGGAGAGTTTTGTTGTGTTGTATTGGTTTTTTGCCGTCAGCGCATACGAAAGCGCGGGTATTGTCTGTGTGTGGCATGAAAAGGCATGTGTGAAAAGCAGGCATTCTCCGTTCTTGTTCAGCTGTGTCAGCCAAGGTGTGTTTTCACGCGGATAACCGTAGGCAGACATGTAGTCTCTGTTGTGCGATTCGCCTATTACCAGAACATATATGCCTTTGTTGCAGTTTTTTGCTGTGCTGCTCACGTTTTTAAGCAATCCTGCAACAGCGGGGTTTTCTTTACGCTGCTGTTTTGTATGCTTGAACGTTCTGTACTCTTTTACAATTTTGAACGCATTGTGATAGACCATTGATATGCTGTTGGTAACTGCCGCGTCATACATAAGGCCGTTTATGGCGATAAGCAGGACAAGAAGCAAAGCTGTTTTCTTGTTTTTTAGTTTTATTCTGTTGCCTGCTGTTCTGAGAAACAGGAAATATATAACCGCTAATGATGTGAAAAGAAGTGTAAAGTTTGTCAGATTTGTATAGCTGATAATATATTCAACAAGTTCTTTGAAATTTGTCTGCCAGATGGCTATGACTGCATCGACGTTGAATACTGCATGATTAGTGATATAGAATGTAAAGCAGGTTCCTGATGGGAAGAGCAACAGAGTCAGAAGTATACAACTCAAGATTTTCCAGTGTTTGAACCGTGCTGCATACGCAAAGAGGATTTGCGCAAAAAATGCGCTGCAAAAACTGCAGACTACATATCTGAGTCCGTCTGTAAAGTTTGTTTCCTCAGAGAGCGCAAGACGCACGAACCACGGTGTTGAGAAAAGAAGTCCTAGTATTACGGTAAGTATAAAATATTTCTTCTTATTTTCAAATAAAAAGCTTCCTGCTACAAGCAGTAACAGCTCAACAGTTATGGCGATTTGAACCGGAAGTTCGTACATTTTTCAACTCCTAGCGGATAGTGAATAGCTGATTAATGGCTGTCAGCTAACGGCTCTTTAGCTGCTCAATATTGTGCTTGTATTCAGGTATTGCTTCCCATGTGTCACCGCCGAGTTCACACGGGAAGTTTTCACAGAACCCGCAGTGCGGCAGATGGTTTTCCTGCGCACACAGTCGTATCTGACATTGCTGGCAGCGCAGACTTTTTGCTCCTGTCTCCATGCAGCCGGTGCATTTCAGTTTTGACGGCATGATAAATGAACCACCGCCTGCATTTTCTTCAGCAACAGCAAGTTTTGCCAGTGAAGCAACATCTTTTTGCAGTGTTGCGCGCCTTGCTTCACAGGCTTCACAGTCCATTCCGCAACAACCGAAAACCGACAATCAAATCACCTCTTGTTATTTTTGAATATTTTAATCTATTCCGTGACTTAAATAAACAAAAAAACGCCCTTACGGGCGTTATTTTATTTTTGCGTTATTCCGTAACTTCTTTGCTTGTTTCTACCGGAAGTTCTGCGTTGCCTGCCCATGCCTGGAAACTGTTGTCATATAGTACGGCATTTTTGTAGCCTGCAAGCCTGCATACTGCGACAACACATCCTGCACGAACACCGCAGGTGTCGTAAAGAATGAGGGGTGTGTCCTCTTTTATGCCTTTTGACGTAAGCTCAGCTTTGATTTCTTCGGCAGTTTTGACATGTCCCGTTTCGCTGAAGAAGAAATCCATTGGGAGGTGGATCGCTCCCGGGATATGCCCTTTGCGTTTTTCTTTGAACGGTGCAATTTTACCCTCGTATTCGGCGGTCGTACGAACGTCTGCTATAACTGTGTTCGGCTTACCCATAGCTTCCTTAACTGCTTCTGTATTAACAACGTATTCGTCCATGAAGTGCTCGCCTATGGAGAACGAAACTGCAGCATTTTTAGCGATTTTTGTCGTAAGCGGATATTTGGCATTTTTCCATGCGTAAATGCCGCCGTCAAGCATCTTTGCATCTGCAATACCTGCAGTACGGAGTACTATAACTGTCCATGTGCCTTGCCCCCAGTCACCTGCATCGCTGTAGCACACAACTGTTTTTTTGCCGTTAATACCGAGTGCGCCAATTTTCTTTGCAAGCTGTGCTGCCGGAAGAATTGTGCCGTATTTTTCGGTTCCGTTCGGTACTGAGGTGTTTACAAAATATGTCCATGGTGCGCTGACTGCCCCTGGAATATGACCTGCATGGTAGAGTGTGTCAAAACGGCAGTCAACTATGATGACGTCATTCTTATTTTCATTAAGCCACTCCGGTGTGACTGTCAGAGTTTCAACAGTTTCCGTAAAATCCTCTGATATTTTCTTCGGTATAAATGCCTCTACTTGCTTTTCCGCAGGCTTTGCATCTGTTTTAGTCTTCGTTGCTTTTTTTGCCGTGGCTTTATTTGCCGCAGTCTTGTTTCCCGTAGCTTTTTTTGCAGTCTTGTTTCCCGCGGCTTTATTTGCCGCAAACACAACAGGGGAAACGCTGCATACAAGCAACGATGCCATAAGAAGTGCCGTAAGGAGCTTTTTCATTGAGATACCGCCTTTCTTCCGATATATGAACTTTTCGGCATATATATTGTAACAGAGATATATGGTGATTGTATGATTAATTTGTAAAAATAAATGCCGGCTGATGCCGGCACTCATTTTATTCAGCCAGACTTGTGGCAATCCACTCTGCCGCACGTTCTGCTTCGTTAAAATTCTGCCATATTTTTGTCTCGTCATCCAGACAGTACTGTATTGCAGTTTTGTTGCCGGAAGACATCCATTCATCAAATGTATCCAGTTTGCCGTGTCTTTTAAATCTGTCATAGATTATGGCGTTTCTGACAGCTCCTTTGGCATGAACAGCAGACAAACCTCCGTGTTCAATCATTTTGCTTTTTAATTTCTGAATTGCAGTTTTTAATCCTTTCGTATCGTTCGTACGCAGCAGTACAACTTCCCCTCCGCCGGTAATTACTTCCGAAACTATGTCTACCGAATTCTCTGTACAGAACACATAATCTGCTATTCCGGTAAGTGCCTGAATTGTGGTGAAATCTTTTTCAGGCATGAAACGCAGATATCTTATTACATCATTTTCAGCCGACAGTTTTTCCATCAGTGCCCTGCATCTGCGGCTTACGTTTTCCGACACGGCAATATACAAATCCGCATCGGAAAGTTCTGCATTTTTGATTAGTCTGTCCATATTCCGTTTCAGTTTTTCAACGGAAGTATGACAGTCTTTCTTGTCCCTGTCTATCAGCACAGACCATACGTTTTTAGAGTTGGGGCGTACCTGTTTTTTGAGAAGAGCAGCTTCTTGTTTTACTGTGTTTCTGTCAACATTATTAAGCGGCGTTACAATTTTCAGTATATTTGGTGCAGACTGCGCGGCTTCATATCCCGGAATTATGGCAAATTCAAAGGGTCGTGTGCCTATATGTGCCGGATTGCCTATGGAAGCACAGGTAAGCTGCCACAATGTCCCTATTGCAAGGTGATAAGGTGCCGCCTCTGAGCCTGCCGATATAAGCAGAACTTTGGGAGAGCATTCTTTTATTCCCATATTTGAGAACAGTTGGCCTATTCCGCGAAGCATGGATTCACCTTTTGCAAAACTCAGCCACGAAAGTATTTCTTCTTTGCGCCAGGTCAGAAGCTGTCTTATGCGGAGCTTTGCAAAAAAACGGCGCATACCGCTGAGTTTGGGAATATCGTAGCTGACTATCTCAGCATCCGTAAGGTCTGACAAGCTTGAAGCTAGACCGAGACACTGTTTCATATTTGCAGCGTCTCCGTCACTGAATATTACTATCAGATTTAAAAGTCCGCGATATTCCATTCTGCAGCTTTATTTTTTCTCTTTGAACAGACGGCGTACTTCCTCAAGGTCTTCGGGGGTGTTGACATTGGGGCCTTCTGATGGGTATTTCGTTGGTATTACTGCCATTGAATAGCCATGTTCAAGTATTTTAAGCTGCTCAAGGCTTTCTGCCTGCTGCAGCGGAGTATCCGGAAGCGCTATAAGTTTCATGAGAAAATCCTTTTTGTACGCGTAAATTCCAATATGTTCATATATTTTGCAGTTTGTGTTCTCACGCCTGTAAGGTAGCGGAGAACGGCTGAAATAGAGTGCGCGTCCGTTTTGCGCACGGACTACCTTTACGATGTTGGGATTGCTGATTTCTTTTTCTTTGGTGATTTCCATACAAGCAGTCGCAGAATCTGCGCTGCTGTCTGCTGCAAAGCCTTCTGCAAGTTCGCGAAGCAAACGAGGGTCAAGCATAGGCTCATCGCCCTGAATATTCACAACGTAATCCGTGTCGATTTTTTCCGCAATTTCTGCCGCGCGGCTTGTGCCGTTAGGGTGGTTTTCGCGTGTCATTACAACGTCTGCGCCAAATTTTTCCGCCGCTGCGTATATACGTTTGTCATCCGTAGCAATTATTACGCGGAAGAAAACTTCTGAAAGCAGCGCACGGCGGTAAACGTGCTCAAGCATTGTTTTTCCATCGATTTCAAGCAGCGGTTTTCCCGGCAAGCGTGATGACGCATAGCGCGCCGGTATTATTCCGAGAAACTTAGGCATTTTTGTTACTCCTTTTCCATTTGCAGAAACCTTCGAGCATTTTTTTTCTGTCGAGCGGTTTTATGTTTTTAACTATCCATTCACGCATTGCCTTACCGTCTTCTGTTTCCTGCTTGTAGCTCATGAAATCAAGCGTTATGCCGAGTTCGTCGGCGATTTTCAGAGCAAAGACAGGCCAAATCATTCCGATGTCGCCGATTACCGGCAGACTGCCCTCATGACGCGCAAAGGCTGACATTTCCATACGGAACGGTATTTTTGATATTTTTGTTTTCGGAAGCCCCTTGCTTATCGCTTCTTGAATCATCGCGCTGTTTTTCTGCAAATCCTGTGCCTTACGCAGGTTTTCGTCAAGGTCAAAACGGATAAGTGTCTTGTCGCGGAGGCTGTACACAGGCTCATTCTGCCACCAGCTCCATATTCCGTGCCCAGTATATGTTTCATACGGTCCGTCATGTATTTCCTGCGTGAGAGCAACTGCCGATTCGATAATAACATCTGCGCTTTCCATCATTGACGCTATACGGCGCGAACGCTCGGCAACAGGTATGCTGTCGCCTACTGCCATTCCGACGTGCCCGCCGCCTACAAGCTGAGGGATTGTAACCAACACCGGCACGTTGTGTTTTGCGCCTGCGCCGAGCATTGTGCGTTCATCGCAGCCCCAGCCTGCCACATGTTCAAAGGGCAGACCGCACTGCCGGCAGAGTGTATGAATTTCATCGGCAAGTTTTTCCGTGCGCAGTCCCATCGGATAAGCCATGTTTGCCGCCGCTTTCGTTACGAAGTGTCCGTCTGCGTTCTGCCGCTTCGCAAGCAGTTCGCGGTCAAGCAGCATTTCTTTTCCAAGCTCGTCAAGCTGCTCGTCAGTCATGTCGGTAAATTCAAAAACGTTGCCTCTCGGCATAACTTTTTCGTCAAATCCGAACTGTGACGCGTCACACATCTTGACTCTGTCAAGCACGCCGCCCATTTCATGATTGATAACCGCGGAACTTGTCGTAACTCCGTCAACTATTCCTTTGCTGATAAGTTCTGCGACAAGCGTGGTAACACCCTCGTGCAAATTCGGACCTGAGCCTGTTACAACGGCTATTTTTCCGCCGCGTTTTTTTGCTTCGACAACCTTTCTGACTGCCGCGTCAAGTGTTTCCCGCGACCGTTCGTCAAGTCCGTCGTAAAATTCTTTAATCAGTTCTCTGTTGACTGTCATTTATACCGCTCCTTTATTCTTCGGTTTTAGTGAATATACGTTTTACAGCAGCACAGATTTTGTGCGCAGCGCCGGCTCTATCTTCAAAATATTTCCGGCATTTGCCGTGTATCTCGTCTGTGTATGATCTGTTTTCAGCAAACTGAATCCATATGTCTGCAAGCTCATCTGCGCTGTTCAGTTGATGAGAAATGCCGCTAGCCAAAAATTCCGCAGACGCCTCAGCAAAGTCTTCCATATGAGGTCCGTACTGCACAGGAACACCCCAGGCTACAGGTTCCTGTATATTCTGTCCGCCGTCATCGGTAAAACTTCCGCCGATAAATGCCGCTTCAGAAATACCGTAAAGTTCAAAAAGAACCCCGATTTTGTCAATTATTACTATTTCAAAATCTTCCGTCAGCTCAGAAAGTCTGCACACCGCAAATTTGTCTTTGAGCTGCCCGAAAATTGAGTCCGCACGTTCAGGATGGCGGGGAGCAAGTATAAGACGCGCTTCAGGCCGGACTTTTTTCAATTTCTCAAAAGCAGAAACGACGATTTCATCTTCTCCGGTATGTGTGCTTCCCGCAATATAAAAAGGCCCTTTTTCTGCATAAAGCAGTTTCTGCCATCTCTCTTTTGACACAGAAGATATACGGTTGAGCAGGGCATCTATTTTAAGGTCACCCGCAATCTCAAGTTTTTCCTCTTTTACGCCTATTGCTTTAAGTCTGACTGCGTCAAGTTTTTCACGAAGAAAAAGCGTATTGAAAATGTTAAACAGCTCTTTAAAAAGTTTTCTTCCGATAGCGTACTTCTGTATTCTCTCCCACGTACGGTCGGAAATACGTCCGTTTGCAAGAAATACAGGAATTTTCCTTGTCTGCAGTTCCCAGAGCATATTCGGCCAGATTTCGGTTTCCACCATAATGAAGGCTGCCGGATTAACTTTATCCAGTGCAGAACGAATATATTTTCTGCTGTCCCAAGGATAGTAAATATGAAGGTCGTAAAGTCCTTCAGAAAGCCGCTGTGCCATAGCTTTTCCAGTTTCAGTTGTTGTAGAAAGCACAATTGGCGCATTTAACCCGTCTGCACGGAGTTCTTTGATAAGAGCAGAGGCTGCCTGAACTTCACCGACTGAAACGGCATGCACCCAAAGCGGCTGTCTTTTCAACGCGGACAACTTTTCTGCAGAGGGCATTCCCATTCTCTCGTCAATGCCTTCCGTATAGCGCGTTTTTAAATTTTTGAGTGAGATGCGAACCGCTAAATCTGCAAGCGGACCGTATATAGTTTTAAGCAGTGACGTTTATGCCACCCCCGCTTTCAATATGTCATGTACGTGCAGCATTCCGACAGGTCTGTTTTCGCTGTCAACCACAATAAGTGCTGAAATTTCGTACTTTTCAACAAGATTAAGCGCTGCTGTAATGTGATCATTTTCATATACTACTTTCGGATTTTTGGTCATTCCGTCAACCACAGGACAATTCAGCGCTCCTTCACCTTTCTTTTCAAGGAAACGTCTTAAGTCACCGTCCGTAAAAACACCGGTAAGAATACCCTTTTCGTTGATAACAGTCGTAGCTCCGAAACCCTTGCCTGTAATTTCAAAAAGTGCGTCACTGACAAGGGAGTCTTCTGAAACAATAGGAAGTGCGCCATCTTTTGCCATAAGATTGCTGACACGGAGCAGCAGCCTTTTGCCAAGCGAGCCGCCCGGATGAAAGCGTGCAAAATCTTCTTTCTCAAGCCCAAGAAGCAAAGTTGTCATTCCGGCAACCGCATCTCCCATAGCCATCTGCAGCGTTGTGCTGCTCGTAGGCGCAAGGCCTAAAGGGTCTGCCTCACACTGTACATGAGTGTTCAGCAGATAATCAGCATCCCTTGCAAGCGTAGACTCAGGATTGCCTGTGACAGCAATTACAGTAGCACCTATGCGTTTAAAATGCGGTATAAGTTCTATAACTTCCTTTGTCTCACCACTGTTGCTGATGAAATATCCTATATCTTCACAACATACCATGCCAAGGTCACCATGCCATGCTTCGGCGGCATGAAGAAAAAACGCGGGAACTCCCAGGGAAGCAAATGTTGCAGCAGTTTTCCTGCCAACATGTCCGGATTTTCCCATTCCGGAAACAACCAAACGTCCTTTGCAGCGGCTGATAATCCGCGCCGCTTCAACAACATTGTCGTCTATTCTATCCGCAGCGTTTCTTAGTTCTTCTGCTTCTTTGACGAGTATGCCCTTTGCTGTTGCGGCAAGTGTTTCATTGGGCAGTTTTTTTTCTTTACGCTCATATGGAAGTGTCATTTTATACCTCCTGCCAATCAAGCTGCACAAAGCCGATTCTGCGTGCTGTTGTGTCAAATTCTTTTATCTGCGAAAGAACAAAATCCATTTTATCAAGAGGAATCATATTTGGTCCGTCACTTTTAGCATTTGCAGGATTAGGATGCACCTCCATAAAGAGCGCATCAATACCTATTGCCAGCGCAGCTCGTATTAGCGGCAAGACAAAACGCCTGTCACCTCCGCTTGAATTACCGCTGCCTCCCGGCTTCTGAACACTGTGAGTTGCGTCAAAACAGACCGGACAGCCGAGGCTTCGCATAACTGCAAGTGACCGCATATCAACAGAAAGCTCGTGATAACCGAATTCTGTTCCGCGTTCACATAGCATAACGTCAGCATTTCCGGTTTCCCTGCACTTTGCCGCAACGGCTTTCATATCCTCCGGTGCCATAAACTGCGCTTTTTTGATATTTATAACCCTGCCTGTTTTTGCTGCCGCAACAAGCAAATCTGTCTGACGGCAGAGAAAGGCGGGAATCTGAACAATGTCTGCGACCTCACCAACAAGCAGTGCCTGCCATGCCTCATGAATATCAGTTACAACAGGAACACCAAGCTTCTCTTTAATCTCTGCAAGCTGTTCAAGTCCCTTCGCAAGCCCCGGACCTCTGTAGCTGGTTATTGAGGTACGGTTTGCCTTATCGTAGGAAGCTTTAAATATGTAACCAAAACCGTATTTTTCGCACAACCGTTTCATTTCTGCGCCAATTTCAAGCCCTAGCTCAAGACTTTCAAGCGCACATGGACCTGCAAGAACTGCAAGTCTGTTTCCGCCTATTTCAACATTTCCGGCGTTCATTTTCCTGATTTCCGTCATCGGTTCCAGCTCCTTCCAGTATATTTTTTTTACTGTCAATATAATTTCTGAATTTGTCATATACTGTGCAGCGATTGTCCCAGCCAAGTTCTGTAGCGCAGTACTGGATAACTCTGTCAAGCGCACCTTGTCCACCCAGATGTTTTATACCTGCTTCGCTCATCTTTTTCCACAGCACAGGGTCTTCAAGTATTTTTCGTGCGGCAGAAGCAAGTGCGGCAGGATTTGCGTCGACAAGAACTTCAGCTTCTTGAAGCATTTTTTTCTGACGCAGTTTGCCAGTTTCAAGTATGGAAACTACAGGCAGACCAAGTCCTGCACAAAGCTGATTTGCAGTACCTCCAAGGCCTATAAGCAAATCTGCGTCTGCCGCTGCCGCGCTGACCTGTCCGTGATACGGAACACGAATTGTCGTTTCCGTGCACGAAAGTTCTTTACCATCCTTAGACAGTGTCCAGCCTTCGAGATTACCAGCCATCTTTTTCCAGTCAGTAGTAGGCGCAGGCACCATCACAAACTGGCATTTCACATGCTTTGAAAGCTCTTTTGCAGCTTCTATGATAAGTTTAATATCCTCGTATGCACGCGGACGGCTTCCGGGAAGAAGCACAACTCTCGCAGAGCCGTCATCCTCCCATTTAACCTTTTCTTCGTTGTTGTTGATAAGGTCCATAACAGGATTGCCGCAAAATTCCGCATTTACACCATCATCTATCAGTTCCTGCGCTGTTTCTTCATCACGCGTCCAAACTCGCCTGCTGCGTTTTTTGAGCAGGAACCGCTCTATACGGTAATGTCCGCTTAAATGAACCGTTTTTGCTGTTGCGAGAAGAATGGGCGATACTCCCTGCCCCCAGAGAACATTTGAAAAAAGATAGACATCTCCTACACATACCGGCGTGCGGTAGTCTTTACCAATTTTTCTCATTGTCGCAATCTGGCGTTTTATTGAAGTTCCCAGTCCATGTTTGAAATCGTTGACCAGTTCTCCAACATTGTATTTGATAATTCCTCCGCTCGGCATTTCTACCGATGGAGAAACAACTCCTATTCCTTCTTTTTCATAATGCTTTCCTGAACCAACAAACGCAAATGCTGAAATAACCGCAGATTTGAAACGTTCACGCATTTTTTTGGCCAGTATGACACCTATAGCATCTTCACCATAACCATTTGAAGCAACCATAAGATGAGGCTGCAGCTTTTTGCATATCATTTCTTTGAAACGCTGACTGTCTTCAATGGCAACAGAGATCTGCAACACATAGACTGGGAGGTTAAGTGGCATATCCTTTGGTAGATTCATCGTATCTTTTTCTGTGCAGATAAAGCCTGCAGCGCCAAGACGTTCTGCAAGAGCATTCAGCTTTGCTATATCTTCGTGTGTAAATTCATGATGGTCCTGATAGGTACGTTCTGCCGCAATTTTTATACCGCGTCCAGCAATATAACAGTAAAATCCATCAGGGTTGCCGATTGCGGAAAACATTACATAACTCCCCCGCGGTTTTGCATCTATGGGCTTTCTTACAGCATCTTTGCCTCTTTCACAGATTGTCCAAGAGTCATAATTAATTTCCGCTACAAAAATCTTTTCTGGCTGTATATATTTTTCAAGTTCTGCTTTGGTGTTCTCAAGCGCTTCCTTGGTAATCTGATTTGCTTTCGTAATTACAACAAAATCCGCACGACTGAAAGCTGTTTTAGGCTCTCTCATAAGTCCTGCCGGTATTACCTGCCCATTGCCAAAAGGACATGTTCCGTCAACAAGCACTATATCAACATCGCGAGCCATAGAGCGATGCTGGAAGGTATCATCTGTAACTGCAGCTTCTGCCCCTAGACTTGCCAAAAGTTCAACACCTTCTACGCGTTTTTTTGCTACAACGATGCTGACTCCTGGCAGCCGCTGTGCAAGCATAAGAGGTTCATCTCCGGCGATTTCTCTGCGAAAACTGTCGTCATCTTGACCAATCCATATCGGCTCAGGATGTTTTGTTTTATAACCTCTGCTGACAACTCCGGCATTAATTCCGGCCTCACGGAACATACGAACTATATATTCACACATCGGAGTTTTGTTGGTACCGCCGAAAGAATTATTACCAATGCTTATAACAGGAAGTTTTGGTTCGATAGTGGTAAAAATTCCCCTCTCGAAAAGATAAATGCGCAGACGCATCCATGCACGTACGGCAAACTGCGCAGGATAAAGCAGGTGCCATGGTGATAACACCGAAGCTTCCCCTTTTGTATAACGCAGATAACTCCGTACTATCCCCGACATTATTTACCCATTCCTTCTTCAGTCATTTCAGCCGTGCTGGCTTCGTATAATCTGCTATAATGTCCGCCTTTTGCTATAAGCTCTTCGTGAGTTCCCTGTTCAACAATTTTTCCTTCGTTCAGAACAATAATTCTGTCTGCGTTGCGAATTGTCGAAAGCCTGTGGGCGATAATTATGGATGTACGGCCTTCCATAGCGTTGTTCATTGCCTGCTGCACCTGTTTTTCAACGAGAGCATCAAGCGAAGATGTTGCTTCGTCCATAATCAGTATTCTTGGGTCCCTGACAACAGCACGGGCTATTGCAACACGCTGGCGCTGGCCGCCGGAAAGTGTAACTCCGCGTTCGCCGACTTCAGTTTCAAACTTGTCAGGCAGTTTGTCGATAAAATCGTAAATATCAGCAATTTTAGCAGCACGGACAAGATCCTTCTGCGTTGCCGACGGGAAACCGTACGCAATGTTGTGCGCAAGCGTTCCCTTCATAAGCACAGGATCCTGCTGCACAACGCCTGTCCTGCGGCGGTAGCTTTTCAGGTCAAGCTGCCTTAAGTCTGTGCCGTCGATGTAAATCGCACCCTTCTGAGGGTCATAAAAACGCATTATAAGGTCGCCGAGCGTTGATTTTCCTGCTCCCGTAGCTCCGACAACTGCCACAGTTTCACCAGCTTTTATTTCAAGGTCAATGCCTTTAAGCACGGGATTCTCAGCATCATAGCCGAACCAGACATTTTCAAATTTAATACTGCCGCGCATAGGCTCAAGTATCACAGGATTTTCCGCGATTTCAACCTCGTTGTCCATATCTATTATTTCAAAAACTCTGTCCGCCGATGCGGCGCCCTGCTGTATACCGCTGAAGGAATTGCTGAGAGACTGAAGCGGGTGACCGAGAAGTCCGATATAGGTTACAAAGGCAACAAGCTCACCTGCCATGAGATCTCCCGATATGACCAAATAACCTCCCAGCCAAAGTACAAACGCAAGCGCGGTAATCAGGATTACCTCAACGGCGCCCTGCAGCACACCCTTGTACTGTGTACCCCTCATAACCGCGCGGAAATGGCTGTACGATTCATCTTTGAAACGCTCGTATTCCTCATCTTCCGTAACGAAAGAACGGACTATTTTGATTGAAGAAATTGCTTCCTGAGCAACGGCTGCAACCATTGCCAGCCTTGCCTGAATTGTTCTGCCGACCTGACGCAGCTTCGCGGAAGTTTTGCTTATCACAAAGGCTACCACAGGGCAGGCGACAAAAGTGACAACCGTCAGTTTCCAGTTAATATAGAATATGAAGCATACAATTCCGATAAAGGTCGAACCCTGAAATATAAGATCAACAAGCGAAGACGCCAGAATGTTCTGAAGCGTGCCGACATCATTTGTGATGCGCGACATAAATTCTCCGCTTCTCTGACTGTAAAGCGTGCCGAGAGAAAGCCGCTGTGTACGGTCGTAAAGCTCAAGGCGCAGGTCTATAAGCACGCGCTGACCTACCCACGTCATAAGATAAAGATGGGCATAGTTAAAAACTGCCTTGCTGACGTAAAGCAGAATAACGGCGACAACAATCAGGTTAAGCATGCCAATCTGCTTTTTTATAAGCACATCATCAATAACGTTCTTCAAAAGCCACGGCGGGAGAATACTGAAGACTGCAGCCAAAATCATTGATATTATTGCAAAAACAAGCCGTTTTTTGTACGGCGCACAGTATTTCAGAAGCCGTATGTAAGAACTCCAGGACTCTTTGTTTGCCAGTTTCAGCATGCTATCCTCTCCATAATGCGTTTTGCCCAGCGCTCGTAAACTCCAGTTCTACCCAGTTTTGCCCTTGTCAAAGCCAGTTTTTCCGATACAGCGCTGCGAAATTCAGCGTTTCCGTCAAGCCATGCAAGCACACTCGCAGTAACAGCTTCCGGTGTACATTTATTTTGAAAAAATTCAGGGAATATCTCTTCATTGGCTATGATGTTGGTCATTGAGAAACATCCCTTGGGAAGTCCGGGTTTGACTATCATATTTGCGATAAACCCGGAAATTACCCCCATTTTATAAATTGAAACCATATATCTGTCCAAAAGCAGCGATTCGACGGTAATCGTGCCGCTTGCGCTGACAGAACATTGTGCAGCTTTCAGCAGTTCACGACCCTGACCATCAAAATGCCTCAGTTTTTTCTCATCAAGCGTTTTAATAAGTTGTTCTCTAACCGAAGGATTAAGTCCAGGAGCTACAGAGAACACAGGCTGCCAGCCGCATTTCTCCAAATTGCATGCTATCTGCTCCATGACAGGAATCAGCTTTGTAACTTCACTGCGGCGAGAGCCTGGCATAAAGGCAACAATTTTGTCGTTTCCCGCAAACTCGTCAGGAATTTCTGTCTCCCCGCGCTTCACAAACTCCTCAAGCAGCGGAGCGCCGTCCCAATAAGAATTACAACCATGCGCCGCAAAATATTCATGCTCAAATCCATATAGAGGAAAACATTCCGTCACGTAACGCCGTAGATATTTCACCCTTCCGCTTCGCCACGCCCACACTGTCGGCGGTGAAATGTAAAACACAGGGCCTCCATAGCCGTATTTGCGCAGTTTAGCAAGTAGCCGCAGATGATAGTCAGGACTGTCCACAACAACAACTGCGTCAGGATTGCGGCGGACAACGGTCTGCGCCGCTTCCTTCAGCAGCCGCAAAATACGCGGTATAGATGAAAAAACTTCCGTAAGCCCAAAAAGCTGAAGATGTTCTCCTGGCCACAGCACATCAATACCTGCCGCTCTGGATTCTGCGGAACCCATGCCCCAAAGCTCGTGGTCAAAACCATTGGCCCGCAAAGCTTTGGCAATTTCCGCCATATAGTGGTCACCTGAAGCTTCAGCAGAACTTAGGAATACTGATTTCATACCGCAACTCCGATCACTGCAATTTTATAGCGCTTTGCTATCTCTCCAAATTTGTAGGGGTCCATAATCAAGGTATGTCCTGCATGAACAGCCAGACATGTAAGTCCTGCCGAGGCCATATTATCAAGTGTATGCACTCCTATCGTCGGAATATCGTAACGTTCATCCTGGTCAAGGCGCATCATCTTTACAACAACTCCGCCCTTAGTCAGTTCACCTGCACGGAGAATCATTTTATCTGTACCCTCTATAGCTTCTACTGCAATAACAGCGCCGTCATGTACAACAACAGACTGACCGAAAGAAAGCGGTACTAGTTTTTTGCATATTTCAAAACCGTACACGATATCTTTTTGTTCTTCCGCAATAGGTTCACGACCTGCAATAAATCCCTCTCTGGCAAGCAGATTAGCAACAATATCCTTATATCCCAGAACTTTAATACCATGCTTCTCAAAAAAATCCACAATCGCACCAAGCAAGGAATGATCATCACGAAACAGAACTCCAGCAAGGAATTTTTGTGACGTAAAATCAAATAGCGCTGGTCTGAACATAAGCGACTTGGACACACGCCCTGCCATAATCAGACGATCAACATTTTCTTCTGACATACTTTTAATTGCAGCACCTAAATTTGGTCTCTGCATATCTATAATCTTGTAGGCATTGGCTTTAAGTTCATCAGCACCACAACGCCTCAGACTGTAAACAACAGGCGCATCATTCTGCTTGGCAAGCTGTTCTGCAATTGAAACAGGAAGCATGCCTTCTCCAGCAATAAGTGCAATTTTACCCAAAATCTTCACCTCCGGGTCAACTGGCTTTACAAAACGCAAGGATTAATGTTCATATGCTGTCAATGCGCTTTGCACAACATATGTGTGCACCACAAAATACGCACCCATGCGCGTGCAAATCCGTTATAAAGTATACCATAAATACATCACTCGGGCGATATTAACTTGCCGCCGCATTTTATCAATTTTCATCGGCAATAATAAAAAGCAAATGAGTACATTTTGGGTATATAATTGTTTTGAAGGTGATTGTATGCTCGATATTGAAAATACACGGCGGTGGTTCAGAAATTTCACAGCACGATTTGGCAAAAACGGGCTTTTTGACAGTGTGCTCGCATACAAAATCGGTCACTCAGAGCGCGTTGCTCAAAATGCACTCGCAATCGCCGAATCAGAACATTGGGATACTGCAAATGAACACAACCTCTGCTTTGCAATTGGCCTGCTGCACGACACAGGACGTTTCCAGCAATATGAAAAACACAAAACATTTAAAGACACGGCAAGCGAAGACCATGCAGATCTCGGTGTTGCAATTCTACAGCAGGAATTTGACTGGAGCTATATAAGCGCTGAAACAAAATCGATTGTATTGTGCGCAATTAAAAACCACAATAAACTTGATATTGCTGATGATGTCCCAGAAAACGCATTACGTTATACCAAAATGATTCGCGATGCTGACAAGATAGATATTTTCTTTCAGTTCCAGAAAAGGATAGACAACGGCACTATTTCTGATTTATTTCCGTGGCACAGACAATACAAAGGCCTTACACAGGATTTGGTGGAAGATGTAAAACGTACAGGCAAGGGTAATTACAAATTTGTAAAATCTCTGTACGATTTTAGGCTGATTGAACTTTGCTGGGGCCTTGATCTTAATTTTGCGTACAGCATTAAAACTGTAAAAAATGCAGGACTGTTTGACAGAATTCTTGCCGACTTAAGCCCACTGGGAATAGATGCTCTTTGCGCCGAAATTATGATGAAAATTAATTCAAGAGGTGAACTGCAATGAGACGCTGCTGGACAGAAATAAATTTGCAGACTATCGTCAATAATTACAAGATTTGCAGACGTGAGATTATGAAAAAATCTGACCACTGTGAAATAATGAGTGTCGTCAAAGCTGATGCTTACGGCCATGGTGAAACACAGGTTGCCATAGCCTTGCAAAATGCCGGCTGCAATAATTTTGCCGTATCCAATCTGAACGAAGCTGTAGCCCTGCGCAATGCAGGAATACGAGGACAGGTGCTTATTCTCGGATATACGCCGCCCGAAGAAGCACATAATCTTGCCGAGTTTGATATCACACAGACCCTCGTGGATAGAAAACATGCTATGGCACTGGCAGATAGAAACATTACTGCTCAGTTTGCCATTGACACAGGCATGAACCGTATTGGCTTAAATGCTGATAATCCTGAGTCGTGTGAAAAAACAATACGGGAATTTGCAAAGCACTTTAATCTTACCGGACTTTTCACACATCTTTGCGTTGCGGACACACCGAATGAAAATACTTTTACCGAAACACAGTTTGCAAAATTCAAGGCAATATGTGAACGTGTTAGAGATTTAAATCTGCCTTACAACCACTGTATGAATTCTGCAGGTGCTCTATGGCATAAGCCTTACGGAAATTTTGCAAGATTAGGAGTAATTCTTTACGGTCTAAAGCCTGATTATGCAAACATACTTCCAGAAGGCATACAACATGCTCTTGAATGGAAATCTGTAATTTCCATGGTAAAGACAGTTTATGCAGGTGAAACCATTGGTTACGGAAGAACCTTCCGTGCTGACCATAATATGCGCATTGCGACAATACCTACAGGATATGCTGACGGATACAGCAGAGCACTTTCAAATAAAGGCCGCGTTATCATAAACGGTAAGAGTGCACCGCTTGTAGGGCGCGTATGTATGGATCAGTTCACTGTGGATGTTTCAGATATTCCAAACATAAAAGCAAATGACGAAGTCATACTCATCAACAGCAACTACACAGCCGATGATATGGCACAAGATGCAGGTACAATAGGCTATGAAATTGTATGTGCTATTTCAAAACGTGTTGAAAGAAGGTATATCAGAACTTCTTTGTAAAAAATGCAGTATGTATATGTGTAAAACGGAACCCCTTAAGGAGTTCCGTTTTAGTTTTAAATTTCAATAATATCTTATTTTTTAAAATATTTGCCATAGATGTCAGCTGCAAGGATAATGAAAATTGCAGCCGGCGCTACTATGCGGCAGATCAAAAGCCACACTTTGTACAGTTTGAACTCGTTTTTGCCGTGGTTTGTGAGTTCTGCTTTCGCGCCTTCCGTCCATACCCAACCGGCAAAGATTGTGAGGAGTATGCCGCCTATCGGCATTATCAGGTTGTTTGTAACGTAGTCGAAGAAATCAAGGCAGTCCATGCCAAAGATTTTCGGGAAATGTCCGCCGACGGAAAGTGCTGAGGGTATTCCGAGCAGTGTGATGAGGATTGCCATGACAACTGTTGATTTTTTGCGTTCAAAGCCGAGATGGTCTATGCCGAACGCAACGGCAACTTCAAAAAGCGAAATGCAAGAGGTGAGCGCCGCTATGAACAGCAGCAGGAAGAAACCTGCCGAGAAGAGCATTCCTGCCGGCATTTGCGCAAATACGCTGGGAAGAGTAATGAAGGTGAGGGCAACTCCGGCGTTCGGCTCTATGCCGAAGGCAAGCGCGCTGGGGAATATCACAAGTCCAGCGAGGAAGGCTACTGAGGTGTCAAGCAGCGATATTGTGCATGCTGAACGCGGTATTGAGGTGTCTTCCGTGAAGTAGCTGCCGTAAACGATCATTATTCCCATTGCCAGCGAAAGTGAATAGAATGCCTGTCCGATTGCGGCAAGTATGCCTTCCGCTGTGAGTTTCGCAAAGTCGGGTTTGAGGTAGAAGCTGATGCCTTTTGAGGCTCCTGGTAGTGTGACTGCGCGGACAACAAGCAGAAGAAGTATGACAAAGAGTGTCGGCATAAGAATTTTGCAGCTTGCTTCAACGCCTTTCGCAATGCCTCTGTAAACTATTGTCGCGGTGACAAACATTACCGCAAGGAAAAATGCTATGCAATAGTACTGGTTAGATACAAAGCTGCCGAACAAATCTGCCGCTTTACCCTGCGCTGCGCCTTGTAGAAGATTACTGAATACATCGATTGACCCACAGAAATAAGCAAGAGTCCATCCTGCAATTACAGCATAGTAGGAAAGGATGACAAAGGCAACAATAAAGCCCATCCAACCAACTATCGACCATTTTTTGCCGCCGAGCTTGAGCAGGCTGCCGACAGCATCTGATTTTCCGGCGCGGCCTATCGCCTGTTCAGCCATCATGAGCGAAAGTCCGATTAAGCATACAACAATAAGGTAGGTTAAAACAAACACCGCGCCCCCGTATTTGCCTGTTATGTAGGGAAATCGCCATATATTGCCAAGTCCTATGGCTGACCCTGCGGCAGCCATAAGCATTCCGAATTTGCTGCCCCACTGTTCTCTTTTCTCCGTCATGAGTGCACGTCCTTTCAGTATCAAAACTAACGGAGAGTTTTTATATCATATTTTTTGTTTTATGGCAAATTTAATAATTTTATGTTTTATAATCAGTTTTATCAAAAATTATTTATTTTTGTAAGTTATTTTTTAATATTTTTTACGTTTGCAAAGTTTTTATGTGTTTAGCTATAAAAATAGTCTGACACCTGTCAGGCTATTTTTATGTTGTTTTGCAAATTTTTGCCATTATGCTATTCCTGTGTTCTCTTTTTTCTGGCATAGTTATACATCCTTTTAATGTTTTGTCCCAGATATTATTTTCACACAATATTTTATAGTTGGGCTATAGGTTTTGCAATATGCACAATCGCCAAAAAATGACCTGACGTGCTGTCAGGTCATTTTTGCTGTTATTCGGTTTCATACGGAAAGTCAATGCGTGTAATGTCCATTGCTCTTCCTGTTTCTCCGTCGATTTCGATTACTGCACCTTGAAGTCTGATGTTTGTGTCGCAGACTTCGAATTTGCATGGTGTACCGCAGAGGAATTTCGGGAGTACTGATTCGTAGCTCATGCCGATTATTCCTCCGTGTCCTCCTGTCATTCCGGCGTCAGTAATGTATGCCGTGCCTCCGGAAAATACTTGGTCGTCGGCTGTCTGTACATGGGTGTGGGTGCCGGCTACTGCCGAAACACGCCCGTCAACGTAGCGTCCGAAGGCATATTTTTCCGATGTGGCTTCGCCGTGAAAATCGACAAAGACCGCAGGTATGTCATTTTTGCTAAGCAGTTCATCTGCACATTTAAACGGGCAGTCAAGCGGGGGCATGAAGGTTCTGCCAAGCAGACACATCACTGCAAGCTTTTCTCCGTTTTTTTCAAACACCGCAAAGCCTCTTCCAGGGGTGCCTTCAGGGTGGTTTGCGGGACGGAGTATGCGTGTTTCGCTGTCAAGGTACGGTACAAAATCTTTTTTGTCCCATATATGGTTGCCGTTTGTGAGAATGTCAATTCCAGAAGCAAAGAGTTCGTTCATGACTTTTTCCGTAAGTCCGAAACCTCCTGCGGCATTTTCTCCTTCGGCGATTATGAAGTCAAAGCTGCCGAATTGTTCGCGGAGTTTCGGTATTGCCTGTTTGCAGGCTTCTCTGCCGGGACGACCGTCAATGTCACCGATAAAAAGTATTCTCAACCGGCTCACCTACTTGGCGTAGTCAACTGCTCTTGTTTCACGGACAAGTGTAACTTTAATCTGTCCCGGATAGCGCATTTCTTCTTCTATGCGGCGCGCAATGTCATATGCAAGTTTCTGCATTGCACCGTCATCGGTAATTGTCGGTTCGACAACAACTCTGACTTCGCGTCCTGCCTGAATTGCAAATGCTTTGTCAACGCCTTCGAAGCCTTTGGCGATTTCTTCGAGCTGTTCAAGACGTTTGACATAGGCTTCAAGGCTTTCTCTGCGTGCGCCTGGACGTGCGGCGCTTATTGCGTCGGCGGCGGCTACTATCACTGCGTAGATTGATTTTGCTTCTTCTTCTTCATGGTGCGCTGCTATTGCGTTAATGATAATAGGATCTTCGCCGTATCGTTTCGCAAGGTTGGCACCAATTTGTGCATGTGGTCCTTCAATTTTGAAGTCTACTGCTTTGCCGATATCGTGAAGCAGGCCTGCGCGTGCTGCAAGTCCCTGATCAACACCGAGTTCGGCAGCGAGTATGCTTGAAAGATGGGCAACTTCAAGGCTATGGTGCAGAGCGTTCTGTCCATAACTTGTGCGGAAGCGGAGTTGTCCGAGGATTTCGGCAAGGCTGTCGTTCATGTCTTTGATGCCGGTTTCCATAAGGGCAGCGTCAGCCGTTTCAAGAACTTGTTCCTGAACTTCTTTCTCCGCTTTTGCAATAATTTCTTCAATGCGTGTTGGATGAATTCGACCATCGGCAATAAGTTTTTCAAGAGCAACTCTTGCCACTTCACGGCGTACCGGATCGAAGCTGCTGAGTGTAACTACTTCCGGGCTGTCATCAACTATAAGGTCAACACCCGTTAGTGTTTCGAAGGTTCTAATGTTGCGTCCTTCACGGCCTATGATGCGTCCCTTCATTTCATCCGAGGGAATCGCAACTGCCGTAACAACGGCATCAGATGTAAATTCAACACCGCAGCGCTGGATGGCTGTGGCTATTATATCCTGTGCAGTTTTATCCGCTTCACGCTTTGCTTTTTCTTCGAGAGCCTTAAGACGGAGACCTATGTGGTGCTGTGCTTCGCTTTCAACTTGCGCAATCAACTGCGCTTTGGCTTCTTCTCTGGTGAGTTTTGCAATAAGTTCAAGTCTTTCGACAAGTTCGTTTTCGCGTTCTGAAAGGCGGGTTACCTTTTCTTGAAGCTGAATTTCACGATTTCTGAGTTCGTCTTCCTTGCGGCTGACGTTGTCAAGTTTTTTGTCAAGGTTTTCTTCTTTCTGGTCAAGTCGTTTTTCCGAACGCTGAATTTCTGCTCTGCGTTCTTTAGCATCACGCTCGAATTCCTGACGGAGTTTATGAACTTCGTCTTTACCTTCCGCAACCATATCGCGTTTTGTCTGTTCTGCTTTGTGTTTCGCATCAATGAGAATTTTTTCCGCGTCTGTTTTTGCATCTTGATATTTTCGTCTTTGTGCTGCATTGTGTGCAGCGTAACCGACCAGTGCACCGACGAGAATGCACACCAGTCCGGTAATTGCATATACCATTTCTTTCACCTCAGTATTTTATTGTCATGGTCCTGTTTCAAATTGCTCTTGTCTGTTTGAATCTAGGAATAAAGCACATTGTATGTGCTGCACGCTTTATATATTTTACGGCTTAATCGCTATAATTGCAAATTTATTCAGATTGATATTCGTCAAACCGCCTGCTGACTGCTTTTTGCAGCATCGGATATTTTTCAATGCCTTTTTCCGCAAGTATTGTTGCATCTTCCCGTGTTTCACGAATAATTTTCAAATCTTTTTTTATATCGGCAAATCGGAATTCTGTAAGTCCATGCTGTGCTGCACCTGATATTTCTCCGCTTCCGCGAAGCTCCAGATCTGCTTCCGCAATTTTAAAACCATCATCGGTTTCGAGCATAATTTTCAGTCTTTCAGGAATATCTCCGTCAATATTTTCAACAAGCAGTATGCATACACTACGTCTGTTTCCTCTGCCCGTTCTGCCTCTCAGCTGATGCAGCTGAGAAAGTCCGAAACGCTCTGGGGCTTCGATAACTATAACTGAGGCCTGCGGCACATCTATACCAACTTCTATAACAGTTGTACTCACAAGTATCTTTGTTTCGCCATTCCGGAATTTTTCAATCTCCTCTTCTTTTTTTTCAGCGCTCATTCCGCCGTAAATAAGTCCTACACCTAATCTTCCGAGGTGTTTCTTTAGAAATTCGTAACGTTTCTTAACAGAAATAACAGAAAAACTTCCTTCATCTTCAACACGCGGACACACCCAAAACACACGTCCGCCCCGAATAGCTTCATCAATCAGAAACTGTAGAAGCACACCCATTTTTTTGATATCCGTTATACGTGTTTCAATTTTTTTTCTGCCATAAGGTTTGTCAGTAAGTGCTGAAATATCAAGATCCGCAAAGAGTGTCATTGTAAGACTTCTCGGAATAGGTGTTGCCGACATCATAAGCAGATGAGGTGCCCTGCCGCGTTTTACAAGCGCTTTTCGCTGTTCCACCCCGAAACGATGCTGCTCGTCAATGATTACGACACCGAGTTTTTTAAATTTTGCGTTATCAAAAAGCAGTGCTTGTGTGCCTACAATTATATCTATCTCTCCGCTTTCTGTATCGGCAACAATTTTATTTCGCTCTGAAAGACGCTGACCACCTTTAATAAATGAAATCTTAACCCCTAGCGGTGCAAGGTAATTTTTCATCTGGGTATAAAGCTGCGAAGCAAGCACTTCAGTAGGTGCCATAACAGCACACTGTGCCTTTGAGTCACAACAGGCAGCAGCAAGTCCTACAGCCACAAGAGTCTTCCCGCTGCCGACATCTCCCTGAAGCAGCCGCGACATAGGTTTTTCAAAAGCAGTGTCCACAAAAATTTCTTCAAGCGCGTGCAGCTGGGAATTTGTCGGGTTAAATGAAAGTGACTTGCGGAAAGCTTCAAAAATTTTTCCCGGCTTAATTACAACAGATGCCCTGCAACTTTTCAGCGCATGTCTGCGTAGCGCAAGTCCTGTCTGAACAACAAGCAGCTCATGATAAGCAAAGCGCCTGCGAGCCTCGCGCCATTTCTCTTCATTTTCAGGCCGGTGAAACGAGATAACAGCCTCCTTCAGCGGCATAAGCATGCGTTTTTCAACAAACTCAAACGGAATATCATCTTCAAGCAGCGGCAGAGCCTTTTCCATAACCTCAGCAAGCAGTTTCTTAAACCAGCGCGCCTTAAGCCCCTCTGTGGAAGGATATACAGGAATGATGCCTGTAAGGACAGATTTTGACGGATTTCTTGTAACTTCAAATTCAGGATTGGAAAGTTGCAAACGGTTGTTGAAACTAACAATGTCACCGCAGAAAACAGCTGTGTCTCCTTCGGCAAGCAAATATTCAAGTCCCCTGCGGTTAAACCAGAAAGCACGGATTTTACCGCTCTCATCCTGCAGGACAGCTGTAACCATATCCATCTTTTTGCCGGGTATTCTGTGTCGCTCAATAGAAGAAACATAAGCAAAAAGCACAGCCTTAACACCGTCTTTAAGTTCAGAAATTTTAGCGGTGATTCTGTGGTCTTCATATTTTCTTGGGAAAAAGTTGATGAGGTCCTCTACTGTGTATAGACCAAGCTTTCCCAGCAGGCGGGATCTTTTGTCTCCGACTCCAGAAAGTGTATTGAGCTGTACCGAAAGGAAATTTCCGGCGATAGTTTTGTCAGCCGTTGAATTCACCTAATCGTCAAGGCTGTCTGCCTTTGCATAATGAATTTCTTTGCGTACCTTGGTAGGGTCAACGTCTTCGCCAAAAAGATTCTGCTGGTTTTTGTCTTCAAAAGCCAGTTTTTCCGCTGCGGCAAGCTGCTCAGCATCAAGTTCCTCTGCGCTCTTTTCAACAATTTCAGGTACATCTGTCGTCGTAAACTCCTCTGAATCATACAGACGAAATGCATCTTCATGCTGCACAGGCTCTTCTGATGCATTTTCAGGAACATAATCGGAAGGATTGATTTCTGTATATTCAAAACGCATTTCCTCCGGCTGCTCTTCTGCCATAACCTCTTCTGCGCCATACTGCACAACATCGTCCTTTGCGACCTGCGGCTCATTTGTTTTGTATTGGGCAGTTTCTTCATTTGCAACCACGCTATCTTCTGCGCATTGCTCTTTATACTCTTTAACAATGGCTTCCGCTTCGGCAGAAACTCCAGTAGGGTGTAACGCCTTGCATAGAATATCATCATAACGTACAATCAGGGAGCGTGCTTCTGTCATATAAAGGTCGCGAATCTCTTTTATCCTTGCAAGCTGCTCGCAAAGTTCACTTTGCTCGTCATACGCTCCGTTGCGTATACTTTCTGCTTTCGCTTCAGCCTCGGCAATTATCCTCTCCGCCTCTGCCTGCGCCGCCGCTGTCTTTTCATCGGCGCTTTTCTGAGCCATAAGGAGAGTATCATGCAACACAGAACTGATCTGTGTGTATTCTTCCAGCTTTTTTTGGTCTTTAGCATGCTGCTGTTCAAGGTATGACAGGCTGTCCGTATATTTCTGAATGGTATCAATAACATTATCAAGGAATCGGTCAACTTCATCCTTATCATAGCCGCGTATAGATTTTTTGAATGTTACACGCAGAATATCCTGTACTGTGAGCATATTGTCCATATAAATTCCCTCCCGTTTTTTGTTAATCTGATTTTAGAAACATAAATTTATTAGTCCGCTTGTATCCTGCTTGAGTTTGCACATATGTGCCTATGTACATTCACTGTGTCCGCTTGAGTTATCAGCCCCAACATTTTTAACTTTCACATTTCACAGGCATATGGCAAAACTCAAACGAGCAGCGCGGGTAAAACACTCTCCAACAACATCTGTATTCCTTACGGTCATCAAGCGCATCAGCGCAAACTTGCTTTTTCGCCGGTTGTATATCTTCTATCCTCTGCCTTCAACTCCCTGCCCTCTGCACGTTAATACTCTCTTGCTCCGAATATTGCAGTGCCGACTCTTACAAGGGTGCTGCCTTCTTCTATGGCATACTCAAAATCTCCGCTCATACCCATGGAAAGCACCGGCAGAGACAGACCGCTTTTCAGTTTCAGTTCGTCACGAAGTGTACGCAACCCGGCAAACGCTGTGCGTATCGCTTTTTCATCTCCGTCAAGCGGTGCCATTGTCATAAGTCCTTCAACAGAAAGTCTCGGACAATGCTCCATAATACTGTCAAGCAGTTTTTCCGCATCTTCTGCTTTGGCTCCGCTCTTGTTTTCGTCATGAGACATATCTATTTCAAGATAGACAGGAAACTTTTTTGCGGTTTCTTCAAGAATTCTGTTTAATGTTTCAGCAAGCTCAAAACTGTTAACCGACTCTATAAGGTCAAAAGTATCAAGAGCCTTGCGTGCTTTGTTTTTTTGCAGCTGGCCGATTAAATGCCACGGTGTTTCAAACGGATTCTCCCGCCACAGTTTGCGTTTTTTCATACCTTCCTGTACACGGTTCTCACCAAGCAGATCCACAAACTGCGCAGCCTCTTCCATGGCATCAAACGGATGAAATTTTGAAACTCCCATCAACTTTATTTCAGCCGTGCGGCGGCATGCCTTAGCAGCTGCTTTTTCTATTGCGGCGCGCACTATGCTTACATTTTCTTTAATATTTACCAAATCTGAACTCTTCCCTCTTTAGTATTCTTGGCATCAGTAACAACAGCATCTCCAACATTAAGTCCTTCGGTAATAAGATATTTTCCACCTGGCATATCTACACCCTTTATTTTTTTGAATACAACTCTTGTACCGCGAACAAGAAATACCCCTTTTTTGCCATGCCTTTCGGTCACCGCTGACGAAGGAACAAAAGCCCCGTCCTCAGAGCCGCTTTCAATATTAATTTTACCGCTTCTGCTTTTCACTACAGTCATATTAAACCATGGCATAACAAGCAGAAATTTAATTTTATCCCCATTTTCTACAGAGATGCTTACATCGGCAGGCGATGACGTATCCTCTGTATCCATCATAAGGCGCAGCTTTTTATCTTTCAGTTGTACGGCTGTAACAGAATCCTTATCAGTAAGCCCCACAAAACGCAAATTCTGCGGTTGAGGAATAAGTTTGCCTATTACGGCATTTGCCGCTGCTTCATCACCATTGCGGTGCATTGTTAGATCATCTGTCTCCGGCAGTCTGTCTGTAATATCAGGCCAAAGCAGCGAATAACGCCAATTGCCTTCTTTGCCGTCAGTACCGGCTATAAAATAACCGGGGCGCGAAGCATATAAAATTTTTTCTCCTGACTCGCTGACAATCTTTGCAATGCCCTGTCCTTTGCTGACACGTACAGGACCCTCGCCATGCGGATAATACACCTTGCCGGCACACGGAGTTTTAATTACCTCTTCTTCCCAAAGATAAAATCCTTTTACTGTGGCTATTTGCCTGTTTGTCCCAGGCGCCGCCCACGTAATGTCCGGATGCTTGTTTTCATAACTGCTGAAATAGCATTTGAACGCAAACACCCATGCTGTAACTATAAGAACTACAGCAAGCCAATAGGTAAAACTTGTCCGGCGGTCAACTTCATCGATATCATATTTTCGAACCATTTATTACTCCTTTACAAACCTGCATCTCCAAATAAACAACATACGGATACTTCCATTTAATTATAATCCATAAAATGCAAAACTATAGCAGTAAATACATAGTATAATAAAGCCGGCAAAAATAAGTTTTTTAACCTCTGCCGCAGAATAGAAGCTGCCGATCGCTCATCCGGCCAGGCAAGTTCGGGCATATGCCCTTGCATTTTCTCGTTTCACTCGTTAGAGTTAGTCTGAACGCCTTAAGCCGAAAAAAATCTGATTTCTAAAGACTCATAACTCAAGCGAGGTACGCGAAAACTATAAATCAAGACTACGGCAATACCGCTGAGCATATTTCACGAAATTCCGTGAAGCGCAAAAATAGAATGGAGTCCTTTATGATAAAACTTGTACTGTTCGATTTTGACATGACTCTCGTTGACAGCAGTTACGCAATAGCGCACTGCACAAATCTGCTTGCTGAGCATTTCGGGCTCAGAAAACTGTCGCGCGAAGAAACGCTGACTATAATCGGCATACACATAGAAAAAGCCTGGGAAAACGTCTGGGGAGATTTTAAGCAGGAATGGCTGGATTATTACAGAGAAAATTTCAGTGTCAAAGAAGACTCTCTTATACGCGTTTTCGACAGCACCATTCCGACACTTGAAAAACTCAAAAGCATGGGCGTTAAAACAGGCGTGGCTTCCAACAGACACTACGCGCCGCGCCCGATAAAAGCGCTCGGGCTTGAAAAATATCTGGACAGCATTGCCGGCATTAAAGACGTAGAGTACCCCAAGCCTGCGCCCGACATGATTCTTCTGTCGCTTGCGCAGCTTCAGATCGCAAAAGAACACGCCGTTTACACCGGCGACACAGATACAGACATGAAAACAGCAAAAGCCGCCGGAGTTCGCGCAATAGGAATGACAACAGGCAACTTTACGCGCGAACAGCTGCTTGAAGCGGGCGCAGACCATGTTTGCAGCAATCTTTCGGAAATACCGGACATCGTCGCGGCAGAATAAGCCGCAGAACGGAGTGATACTATGTTCCTGACCAAAGAATTCAAATTTGACGCGGCACACAACCTCGTCAACTATCACGGAAAATGCGAAAAACTGCACGGACACACATATCGCCTTGCAGTAACGCTGCAAGGCACGCCCGATGACGAAGACATGGTGACAGACTTTGCCGAAGTGAAACGCACGGTAAAAAAACTCGTGCTTACAAAGCTCGACCACGCATACATAAACGACATACTTGAACAGCCGACGGCGGAAAACATAGCACTATGGATATTCAGAACTCTTGACAAACCGCTTGAAAAACCGAATTGCAGACTGTTCGAAATCAAAGTGTGGGAAACAGAAACCTCATACATTGCCTGCAGGAGAGACGACCTGAAATGAAAGACGTACAAAGCGAACGCGACGCAAGAAACATCGCGATAGACAAAGTTGGAGTCAGCGGTATTTCCTGGCCGGTGACAGTCATGGACAGAGAAAACGGCACACAGGAAACCGTCGCCGAAGTTTCACTTTCCGTTATGCTGCCGCGCGACTACCGCGGCACACACATGAGCCGTTTTATCGAACTGCTTGCCGCGCAGGAAAAAAACATCACACTGCACAATATGCGCGCGCTGCTTGCCGCGCTCAAAGAAAAACTCAGCGCAGACGAGGCGCACGCAGTATTTGAATTTCCCTATTTCATAACAAAAACAGCGCCCGTAAGCAACTCAAAAGGACGCGTGCGCTACGACGCGATAGTAGAAACCTCGCTTCGAGGTGACAATTTTGACATAGCGACAACACTTATCGCGCCTATTCAGACACTCTGCCCATGCTCAAAAGAAATATCAGAATACGGTGCTCACAACCAGCGCGCGCACGCCAAAATATCAGTTCGCATGGAAGGACTGCTCTGGCTGGAAGAACTTGCCGAAATGGCGGACGAATGCGCCTCAGCGCCCGTTTATTCCCTGCTCAAACGGGAAGACGAGAAATTCGTCACCGAACACGCCTACACGACCCCACGCTTCGTCGAAGACTTCGTGCGTGAAACAGCGCTGCGCCTTCAGGCTGACGACAGGGTAAAATGGTTCCGCGTAGAAATCACAAGCCACGAAAGCATACACAACCACAATGCCTTCGCCGCAATAGAAAGAACAAAATAAAAACGGTACAAACTATAGTTCCAAACAGACTAATCTGGGAAACAGATTACTGCAAATCAAAATACTTACCGTATACTGTTTCCATTCGTTGGCATTTCTGCTTTAGATTTATGCATCCGGATGCAATTTTCTAAAGTGATCATACAGCAAGATGAATTTGCAAGCCCTCAAATAATGGCTGAACAGAATTTTTTACGCTGTGCCTAATCTTCAAACACTTTTTTCTTGATCGTACACATATAATATTTTCAATATTTAGAATATTTAGAACTCATAAAATGTTAATTTTTTCAATTGACATTTTCCAAAATAAGAGTACAGTATTCTCCGCCGTTGGGTTTCACCCATGGCTTGCGGTACATTGTACAGCATCGGAAGTGTAGACGCACAAGGCAGTATCCGGTTCTGTACATCGTCTAACGTATTTGCAATTAACTAAAAATCGCATGGCGCGCGTGCGTAGTCCATTAAACCGTGGCAAACCAGCT
>JAZUIB010000032.1:0-57917 GCA_045642025.1 Synergistaceae bacterium | reverse complement strand
TATCGGAGTCAAACCGGACAGCGCGCTTTACCTCATTTCCGATATTCACCATCTGACTGACGAGAGACAGCTCAAACCAGCGGTCTAAAACAGAATCCATCTGCGGGTAACCTCCGTTGCCTTTGCTTCTGTATCAGGATCCAAAATATTCAGACCTCCGCGCAAAAAACCGTGCATCTGATTGTTGTGAATATTTATAAATGAATCGTACTCCAAAATATTTTCCTCGCCGGTCTCGTCAAGCCAAAGGTTGAAGCCCCACATATCAGTTTCTTCAGAGCCTTTTTGTTCTTTCAGATAATCTGAAAGCTGATAGTGCATATCCGCATCCAATGCAACAATGCCCTGTGCAACATCAACAACCCCCTTAACAAAGTGATTTGGGAAATCGTTCAGTTTGGCTATCTCGGCTATACTCGTGGGCGTAGATAAAATAATCATTTCTCTGTCACCTCGTCCCAATTATAAACTTTACAGACAAAAACAGCAACATAACTAACAAGCGAGGGACTGAAACCAGTCCTCCGCTTTTGTATTCTGTATTCTTATACGCTATGGCGCGGAAAACATATATTTTTTAAACAATCTATTACATAATAATTATTTTATAATTATAATACCCTTATGAACAAGATATTATTTGAGGTGAACGAAATGAGAGAGGAATACGATTTTTCAAAGGCGCGTAAAAATCCTTACGCCAAACAGCTGAAAAAACAGATAACAATCAACCTTGACGTTGAAACAATAGACTACTTCAAAGCGCAGTCCTCCGCTTCGCGTATCCCCCTATCAGACGCTTATAAATCTGTATCTTTCCGACTGCGTTGCGAACAACAGACAGCTCAAAGTCAGTTGGCAGTAACTATCGCCTGTTAAAACAAATCAAAGTGGTGGGGCTGAAATAAGTCTCCAACTTTTGTATTCTCATACGCTTTGACAAGAAATTACGCAAGCAGATGGAAAATTCAATTTACGTCCCTGTCACACTCCTATATGCTATAATCCTTTTGCCTAGTTTGAGGGTTTAGTTATAATTCCGTGTCACACTCCAATATGACAATTCCGGCTATAATGCAATAAAACTTTTATTGACTTGGAGGAAATTTTGTAATGACGTTAAACGCGTTAAAAAACGAAATTCTTAAAAACGCCGTTAAATATTGCAATGATTGTCGTCATTTGCACCATGATAACAGAGGGGGCGCAACGGGCGGTTGCGATGCTTTCCCGAACGGAATACCAAAAGATGTTCTGTGTGGGAAAATAGACCATAGACACCCCGTAAAAGGCGACAATGGAATACGATTTGAGCAAAAGGAGCTTTAATAACGTGTTGCATACGTTATACGCGGGTTATAGCTCTCTACCACTATTTGATATGCGTTGATATAAACAGGACTCTTGACGGCACACTTGCTCCCTTGCCAGATGTAAAGGCATAGACAAAATGACACGGAAGATTATCGACTGTACTGAAAAAGGGGAGAGCATTGTTGGTTTTGTTGACAGTGCAAAAAGGACGTGGAGCATGTCGGCTTACGTGGATATGCTGACTCGCACGGCGACAATGAAAATGTACAACGAGGCAAAGAAAAACGAGTTTGTCGCTCACCGCGAAGACCTTGTTATTGTCAGCAGTCATGGCGGCGGCTGCGACCTCTGCAAGCCGTTTGACGGAAAAATCCTCTCTTTGACAGGCGCAACCGAAGGCTATACCACGCTTGACGAAGCCGAAGCGTAAGGACTCTTTCACCCGAACTGCCGGCATACGTACGACCTCTACATTGATGAGAATAACCCTGAATTGGGTATTATCGGCGAGGAAAACGAACCGGCGGAAGAAGCTCCAAGTGAAGACTTTATAAAAGTTTCGGCTGAAGACTTTATTCAAAAGTTCGGTGAAGCAAAAGCAAGTCTGCCTGAGGTCATCAGTTGGCGAGTTGATACTCTGACGGCGGAAGATTATAAAAACGTCAGGACGTATTGCGCAAAACAAGGCGGAACATTTGCAATAAAAGCCGATGGTGATATAATCAGCCTATGCAGAAATAGCAAATCCCCCGTCACAGGGACAGCGTTATTGAACGAGGCTGTAAGAAACGGCGGTAGTAAATTAGACAGTTACGAAGGCAACTACAGATTTTATTGCAGAAACGGGTTTGAGCCTGTAAGCTGGTGTAAATGGGACGGTAGATTTGCGCCTGACGACTGGAAAAAGGCTAAAGTGAAAAAAGAAGATATTATTTTCTTCAAATACACGGGCAAACAATATACTGAAGATAAAAACGATTTCAAAAATCGCATCAAAGCAAGCAAGAATTACAATAATGCAATGAAGAAAAGGGACGGTGCTATGTAATGCTTTCTTTTAATGAGTTCAAACAAGAAACCTATAAAATATATAGCAGTCTGCTTCTTGCATTTAACAAAAATGAAATTGACTCATATTTTAACAGCCAAGAGGCTAAAGAAACTTTGCGCAGCGAGTATAATCACGCTTTAACCAAGTCAAAAGAAGAAAAAGAAGATTATACATTGTCTGTGGCGTATAGTTGCGGTTATTGTCTATCTTTGATGTTTGAATAACACCGACCGTCCGTGAGGTGATTTGACATGACAGAAGCGAAAGTACGTATAGCATACACAGGAACAGCGTTACAAGACGGCTCAATGGAGGTTGTTGACCTCGCCCCTGCATTGCTTGCGTTTGCGGCTTTTATTCAGAGGGCAAATGAAGTTATCGGCAACAGACAACCTGTAAAGATAACGCTGAAAGCGGACGATATACACAAAGGCTCGTTTGAAATTGTACTTAGCATAAGCAGCATACTCGAACAGGCAAAATTGATGATGGGGATGGCGGAGTCTTCCGGATTAGCTGCTTTGCTTCAAATTATAGGTTATTCCCGCACCGGAGTTTTAAGTATATTTGACCTTATAAAACTATGTCGCGGCAAAAAACCTGATGCTGTTAAACATACCGAAAATGGCGTTAATGTTACAGCTAATAACTCAACCGTAAATGTTACTTATAACGTGTTTAACATTTTTAAGGACCCAGAGGCTCGCAGTCAGCTCGAACGGGTCACAAAGCCTCTTGGCACGGATGGTATAGACGGTTTTGAGATACGCAACAACAAAGATATGGAAGATAAGACGGCGGTAGTTTCCGTTGCTAAATCTGAACAGAGTTTTTTTGTTGTGCAGAGTACAGACGAAACGGAAACAGAACAACGAAGCACACAGAATTTAATGCTTAATGTTGTGTCTGTAGCATTCGGAGAAAATCAAAAATGGCGTTTTTCAGATGGAGAAAGTACATTTTGGGCAAGTGTTGCCGATGAGCAATTTTTGAAACGAGTTGAAACAGGCGAACAAGCGTTTCGTAACGGTGATAAAATACAGGCTGAATGCCAGATTGTTCAAAAAATTAGTTCAGGCGGCAAACTAACGGCTGAAAGGACAATTACAAAGGTTCTTAAATACATAGAGATACCGCAACAAGAAAAATTATTTTGACCAACCGCCCGTGAGGCGGTTTTTTGTTTAAAATTCACTGGTCATTGGTAATTATAGACAGCCTAGCTTTTGTATCCTCATACACTCCGGCACACAAATTGAGGTTTAAAACTCAAGCGATATTAATGCGTTATTCTTTATGAAACACAAATAAGTATTCGTGAGCAATAAGCAGAAAATTATACTTAACGCTATTTGTTTTCCAGTAGCCTGTTGTCTTGCAGTTGTGCTGTTGCTTGATAATAAGTTCTTTAAGTTTGAATCCTGCGTTTTCAAAAATTTTCATAACGCTAAACGACAAAGGTATCATGTGCCCTTTTTGGCGTGTGTCACCCATAAGTATTACGCAGTATTTTCCTTTTTTCAGCACACGATAGCTTTCACTTGCAACCTTATGCATTTCTTCCAAAAATTCTTTGACTTTCAGATGTGACATATCTTCTGCAATATCTTCGCTGTACTGAATAATATTTGCATACGGCGGATGCGTACAGATTAAATCTATGCTTTCGTCCGCTATCGGCTTTAAATCTCTTGCGTCGCCTTTTAACGTTGTTATCTGCCCGTTCGCACCGTCATGTTCAAAATTCGTTTTTTCCCTGCAACGCTCTAAAGCAATATCGTTAACGTCAATACCGATTATATTGCGATTGAGCAGTTTTGCTTCAACAAGCGTAGTTCCCCCTCCAACGAACTGATCCAATACAAGATCATTTTCCTGCGAGTACCTTAAAAGTATATTTCTCGGTATATACGGCGACCAGTTGCCGCGCCATTTTGCATCGTGCGTAGCCCATTTGCCGCGATCAGGAAAACTCCAAACCGTATTTGTTTCAAGTTCAAAATTTTCCGGTTCCCAGTTGTCAATTTTTTTTGCCATTACTTGAACACCACTGAAATTATCCCGTCTTCAAGATCGTTTATATTGTAAAGCGTATCAAGCACGTCAAAGGTTTCCTGCAAATTGCCTTTGGCGGATTTCCAGCCAAGTCCGTCCGTAATCCAAACAAAATATATATTTTTAAGCGGGGCAATTTCAGTCGTCAGGGTTTTATAGCTGCGTGCCGTTTCGTTTAGCTTTGAACCTCCGCTTGTGTAGAAATTTGTCTCAATCAAATATATGTTGCTGTCCGTTTTGACTACGTAATCAAAGCGTTTTTCATTTTTGCCTTCGTTGGAAACAGCCGACAAATCCACATGCCATTTGTCTTGAATTTCACTTATGTACATCTCTTTAAAATAATTTTTGTCCTTCTCAAACCCTGCTTTGACAATAAATCGCTCTACAAGGTTTTGCATAAGATGCCCACCGCGATTTTTTCTTCCGTTGGAATCCAGCCCTGTTTCAACACCGGTGACATAGTCAACAAGATTGCTTATGATATGGTTTGCGAGCAGATCAAAAAGTCCGGTTTTACGCATAAACATTTTGTATTCTTCAATGCTGTAATTCATTTGCGTAAAACTAAATTTATACGCGCCTTCAGCATCCATTGCAGAAATTTCTGTTTCTCTTTTTGCAAGAAGGATTGGAATACATTTCAAAGTCTCAGGATATTTAGCCACAAGCACTTCAAATTTCTGCTCAATGTCTTTGACACCGACAAGACTGTTTAATATGTTCAGCTCAATTTTAATTGCCTCAACATTTGTGTAAACCTTTGCAAAATCAACGTAATATGCGTAGTCTGCAATACTCTCCGTAAACGTATCAAGCCACTCATCAAAATTTCTCTTTGCCATTTTTAATCACTCCTTTTAATAGTTGCAAACCAAAATTTCGCTGATTTTACCGCGTGACTGTGCTTTGCTGTTTATCATTCTGCTCGCTGCCACACGGAAAATATTTTGCCTGCTGTAAAGTTCGTCAAAGAAATTGTCGTTTTCGTCGGCATTTTTTGGATCTGAATTACTTAATATTACGTTTGCTTTTCGTTTGGTAAGTTCCTGCACAAACTCTGCGAGTTCTATCTGATTTTGGTCGCTGAAACCGCTTTCCGTGTATGAAGTAAATGCGGAAGTAGTGTTTAACGGACGATATGGGGGATCAAGATACACGAGTGTATTTTCGTCTATGTACTCTATGGATTTCCGATAATCTGCACAGGCTATTGTTACGTTCTGCAATGCCTCTGACACGGCAGACAGATTTTCTTCATCGCATATCTTTGGATTTTTATAGGCTCCCATAGGGACATTGTATAGCCCTTTGGAGTTGACGCGGTACAAACCATTAAAACACGTCCTGTTAAGAAAAATAAACAAAACTGCGCCAAGTACGGAATTTGTACTGCCGCCTGTTTCAATCAGTCTGTTAAATTCATCACGCCGTGCATAATAGTATGATTTTCTCTCCGTGTCCTCCAACGGCAGAAATTCTTTTTCATAACATTTCAGAATATCTATAACTTCTCCAGCATGATCTCTGACCATACGGTAAAGGTTAATTAGTTCAGCGTTTATGTCGCTTATATAGACGTTGTCAAATTTATATTTGCCAAGCAGTTCAAAAAGCACGGCTCCACCGCCGACAAACGGCTCAACGTAATTTTTTACAGTCGTGCCCAATCCTGCCGGATATTTCTTTGCTATTTCTTCTAAAAGCTGTCCTTTGCCGCCCACCCATTTGACAATAGGGTGCAGACCATCAAAAGATTTATACCGCGCGTCTTCCGGCTTCTGTGCATCTTTCGGAATAAGCCACATATTGCCGAGCATTTCTGCTTCAGGTATTCTGTTCGTTGAGCAGAGAGTAGAAATTCTGCGGACAGAAATTCCCCACGCTTTTGAAGCCTCCCTGACAGAAATGTAGTCCATAGTCCAACCTCCAAGCAACTAACGCTGTATCTATTATATTCCATATCTGGAATAATAGCGATCCAAATCTCGCAATTTCTGTAACTTTTTGTCCCTTTGGTCACTTTTTGTCCGTCCTTGTACAAAGTCTAAGGCATAGATACAATAAACAGCCTGAAAATAGTTCAGCCCGTCCCGTTTTATTTGATTATTTCAGTTTCAGCGGCGGATTGTTTGCGAGTTCAGAGGTAATTGCGCCGTAGAGCACTGTGTCTTCTATTTCCATTATGGTGGTTATGCGCCCTCCGGCGTCTTTTGAGCTTGTTCCGCAGTGGTAGATTTTTTCTTTGTCCGTTCCTTTGTCAATGATTGCGTATCTGTCGTGGTATTTGCCGTTTGTCGTTTTGAGTTCTATTTTTATGTTCGGGTATTCTTTGCAAAAGGCGCTGAAGGTGCTTTGCGTCAGTTTGTCTTTGCCGAGGTTGTCGCTGAATACGGTTACCTGAACGCCTTTTTTGACCGCACGGAGCAGTTCAAGCGTTTTCAGCCCGATGTAGTTGTCTATGACATAGACGCTTTTCTTTGCCGATTTGTATATTTTCGTGTAGGCTTCTTCCGCTTCTATTTTCTGTCCGTCAAGTATCAGGAAATGTTTGTAACTGTCGGGGTCTATGAAATTGTCCATTACTTTTTGCAAATCTGCTTTAACGTCGGCAAATTCTTCTTTTGTTGCCGTATTTTCAAGCCTGTTTTTGATTTCGGTTATTTCCTGTGTGTGAAGCGTAAGCTGCGCAAGCGCGTCTGTTCCGATGAGGCTTCTGTTTTCGCTGATGTAGTCTTTCATTCCTTTGAAAAGGCGTATGAGAGCTTTGCTCTGCTGTACTGCCAATTCGCCTTTGAGTACTGTCATAAGCATATATGCCCTGCTCGGTGAAAGCGTAAGGGTTGTATCTTGAGCCTCCCCAACTTGAGGTCGATTTTTTCGACCTCAAGTTGGACTCATGGCTATCGCTCAAATCGGCATTTCCTGCTTCATGTACTAAACTTGAGGTACAAAAATTGCACCTCAAGTTTTCACATTCAGTTTTGGTTAGTTGGAACATAAAGTCTTCTTCAAACTTTTCAATATTGTTTTTAACCTGTTCGTTAAATCTTTTTGTCGTGTAGCCGTAAATCGCCGCAAGGTCGCTGTCAAGCATTACGCGCTGTCCGCGTATCGTGTAGATTTTGTTCCTGATGTTTTCCTGCGTTACCAAGGCAATTTCGTTTTTAACAGCCATGTCTGTCCCGCCTTTGTCTTCTGCCTCTGACTTTCTGCTGTCTATTTTACAGTAAATTATACAGAAAATGTCATTTGTCAAATGACATTTTTTGAAAAATTTGTGCTGGACAGCTCTGTTTCGCTATAAAAAACTTGCTGATTTGTTCAACTCGCTAGGGTTATCTAGTAATTTCAGTTTCAGCAGTTTTTTCAATTACGTTTGTTATAAGTTCTTTGAAATCAACTGCGTTCTGTTGTGTCAGTACCGGTCTGCCTGTTTCTGCTTCGAGTGCTTTTCGGGCTATTCCGGCAATTCTGCCTCCGCGACGGGCAACTTTTTCGCTTTCTTCAAGGTTTTCGGGCTTTTCTGCTGCCGAGATGTCTTTTGTTGAGGTTTCGGCAAGCAGATTGAGTATCAGCTCTGTTGTTGTCATATTGTCGCGCAGGTTTTCTTTTTTGAGTCTTTTGAAGTTCTTGTACTGCCGCGTCGTCATTCCTGACCATGCTTTGCTGATTTCGTCCGTGAGGATTGCATATTCGGCGCCTTGTTCTATTCCTCTTTTGCACCATTCAGCGGTTAGTTCGTTGCGAACGCGTATGGCAAGCACGCGCTGGTGTATCCAGTCTTCGCTGTATCCTTTTTTGAGGTATGTTTCAAGCGCGCGGTCTATGGCAATTTCAGGGTCTATTGTTTCGTCTATTCTTTCTTTGCCGACTTGGGCAAGCCATAATTTGAACGGCTCTGCTTTTTTGGAGGGTATTGACTGAATAATGCGCAAAAGCTGCTCTGTGTCGGCAACGTCTGTCATATAACGTTTACCGTCTTTTGGTGATACGAGTTTCAGTTGGTGACATTTTGTCACCAACTCGCTTCCTTCTTCTGTCAGACGTTGTTTAAGTTTATTCCAGTATTTGCGTCCGTCTGCGCTTTCTGTCAGCGCGCTGACTACGTCAACTACGGAGAAATACCATTCTTCTTTGTTTTCGTCCCACGCTGTTCTGATTTTTCTGTCTTCAAAAAGCTGTACCGCGTTTTCGACCATCGCAAGCATTCCTTTTGTTCTGCTGTTTTCGTTCACGGTTATATTAAAGCACATTTTTTTCTTGAAATGTCATTTGTCAAATGACATTTTTTCGTGAACTTGTGATACAGCAACAAAACTAACCGTTGCTTGTTCTATTTAGCAAAGTTATGTTTTCATTTTGCTGATAAATACAGGCTCTCTTTTGTTACGCTGGACAGTTTTAGATTGTTTCTGCCCCTGTATTTTGGAATTATACGCAACCAGACGGACATACATCTGTCCGTCTGCGGCTGTTTTTCTGCAATTTTTGATTTTTCGGGATTATGTTTCTGTTCGTTTCTTTTATGACAAATTCAGTTTATGCCTTACTTTCCTGTTCTATCAGCGCCTTTGCGTGGCTCAGCGCTTCTGTTGAATTTTCGTCTCCCGAAAGCATTCGGGCGATTTCTTTTTCGCGTTCTTCTCCTGTCACAGGCAGTATTAAGGTATCGTCTCCGTCGCGTTTTACAAGGAAATGCTGATCTGCCATGGCGGCGATTGTAGCCTGATGTGTAATGAGTATCGTGCGGCAGCGTTTTGAAAGTTCGCGGAGTTTGTAACCTGCAAGCAGCGCGCTTTTTCCGCCCAAGCCTGCCTCTACTTCGTCAAATACAAGTGTCCCGGGGAGCTTGTCATCACCCGCGGCAAGCTGCAGCGCTATGAGTATGCGCGACAGTTCGCCTCCCGACGCTGTTTTGCTCACAGGCATTGGCTGCTGGTCGGGAAGGCGCATCATAAAGCAGGCGCTTTCCGCGCCGTTTGATTTAACTTTGTCCAGCTCCGTAATTACAATTTCAAAATGGGCATAACCCATCGCAAGCTCCGACAGGCATTCGTTTACTCTCTGTTCAAGCACTGCCGCGGCTGTTTTGCGAAGTTTTCTGAGGGTCTGAACGCTTGTGACAACTTTTTTGCGAAGTTCAGCAGAATCGCTTTCAAGTTTCTGCAGCTCTGCAAGGCTTGTCTGAAGCCACACAACTGCCTGCTGTGCTTCAACCGCGTATTGAAGCAGTTCTTCACAGTTTCCGGCGTGCAGTTTGCGTTTCAGTTTTCTGAGCTGTCCGAGTTTTTCTTCTGCCGCGTCGCGCGCTTCTTCAACGCTTCCTTTGTCAAGCACAGCTTTCATGTCGCGCTCAAAAAGCGCCGTGAGTTTCTGAACTCCGGCAAGCAGTTTTTCTGCTGTTTCAAGCTTTTCGCTGCCTTTTTCTTCCGTTGCGCTGAGTCCTCTGCATATTTCTGACGCAAGGTCAAGCATACCGTTTCCGTTTTCGCCGCCGGACAATTTACCGTAAACAGCGTAGAGCGCGTTCAGCCGTCCGCTCTGGTCGTCAAGCTCTTTCAGTTCGCTTTCAAGCTGTTCTTCGCTGTCAGCCGTTAATTTCAGCGAATTTATAATTGCGATTTCTTTTTCAGCGTCCGCAAAACGCTCTGCCTGTTCTTTGCGTCTGTTTTTCAGCTCTACAAGCGCCTTTTCTGTTTCTAACGCTTTTGCAAAAACCTTTTCAAGTTCTGATTTCACTTCGGCAAGTTCGCTGCCTCCGCAGGAATCAACAAGTTCAAGCTGACGAAGCGGCTCAAGCAGAGAGAGTTGCGCGTACTGGCTCTGTATAACAATTTCATGCTCCATAAGTTCGGAAAGTCCTGCTACTGTGAGCGGCATGGCTTCAAAGGAAAGTGTACCTCGTCCGTCTTTTGTAAAACGGCGCACTACTTTTCTTTCTTTTTTGTCAGCGTCATTTTTGGAAACGAAACTCACCGACACTTCGGAATAATCTTCCCGTGCGTGAATGTAGTTCACTTGTGCGCGTTTTCCGGAAATAAATTCAAGCGCGCGCACAAGGCTGCTTTTACCGGCACCGCTTTCGCCTGTTATGACTATAAAATTGCCTCCGAAATGCAGTGAAGCGTCTTTAATGCCTCCTACTCCGTGTACCTGAAGATTGTTAATCAATTTAATTCTTCCCTTCGTCTGCGCCGCTGAAGCCCCAGCTGAATTTGCGCCTCAGCAGATCAAAATAGCTTCTTCCTTCGGGCTCTATTGTATAAATCTTAAATTCAGGCTCAATTTTGGCAATTACGCTGTCACCCTCAAAAAGTTCGTAGCCTTGCTGACCATCCTGAGTGAGATACATTTTTGCGCCGCTGCCTTTCACAGTTACGGAAATTTTGTCAGTTCCGTTCAAAATGACAGGACGGGAAAAAAGCGTATGAGCACATATAGGCACAACTGCAAGGCAGGAAACATGAGGAGGAATGATAGGTCCACCTGCTGAAAGCGCATAGGCGGTAGAGCCTGTAGGTGTTGAAAGAATTATGCCGTCGGAAAGAAAATCTGAAAGCAGTTCACCGTTCACACTCACTTCAAGCTTTACGACACGCGATAAAATCGCTTTTGATATTACAAGGTCATTGAGCGCGTGCATACTGTACATAAGTTCATTGTTTCTCACGACACAGCCTCTGATGACCTCACGCTCCGTCACATTGTATTTTCCGTCAAGAATATTTCTGATATCATGTTCAACCGTTGCAGGCTGCCCTGTGGACATAAAGCCGAGTCTTCCGAAATTTACGCCGTAAATCGGCACAGAACTGCCGAAAAACATTCGCGCAGCGCGGAGGAAAGTACCATCACCACCAAGCACAACAGCAAAATCAGCAGTGTTGAAAGTATCAGTTTTTATGCCTGCGGAAAGAAGTCTGCTGTCTTCTTCAGACACAAGAAACTCAACACTGTTTTCAGTGCCCCATTTAACAAGCCTTTCAGCGGTTTCAACCGCTTCATGTTTGTCCGTATTGAAAATAAGACTGACTTTACGTGACATTTTCAAACCTCATGCGCTGATGTGATGTTCAGATATTTAATGATTTTCTGTCTTTTCATGTGCTTCTTTTACGATTTCGGCAAAACTGATCTCTTGGGGTTCTTGGACACTTTTTTTAGTGACCAATAGAAGCAAAAATTCAATATTGCCCTCTGGACCCTTTATTGGTGAATAGGTAGCATCAAGTATTTTAAGTCCTGTCTCATTTTTGATATACTCTGCAATATTATTCAGCACTGTTTCGTGAAGTTTCGCATCAGTAACAACGCCGTGCCCTATATGCTCACGCCCTACCTCAAACTGCGGTTTTAGAAGCGTAACTATGCGCCCTTCGGTTTTTATGATATTTTCAAACGCGGCAAACAGGAGTCTGAGCGATATAAATGATGCATCGCACACAAGCAGATCGAAAAGTTCTCCGCCAAAATCTTCTGACGTCAGGAAACGCGCGTTGGTACGCTCCATAACCTGAACGCGGTTATCATTTCTCAGCTTCCATGCAAGCTGTCCATAACCCACATCTACGGCATACACAGACTTCGCGCCGTATGAAAGCAAAACGTCCGTAAAACCGCCTGTGGAGGCGCCAATATCTATACAGTTCAGTCCTTCAGGCTGAATTTTAAAATATTCAACAGCCTTCAGCAGTTTGTAAGCACCGCGGCTTACCCATTCCTTTTCAGGCTTATCCAGCCTGACGCTTGCGTCTGGTGAAATCTGAGAAGCAGGCTTAGTCACAATACAGCCGTTTACGCTTACTCTGCCCTGCTCAATATACTGCTGAGCCGTTGTTCGCGAATCCGCAAGACTATTGTCCGCAAGATATTTGTCAAGGCGCACAAGTTTAGGCTTCATTTACAAGTTTTACGATATTATCTGCTGTCATGCCGCACTCTTCCCACTGCTCCGCAGTGTTGGCATGCGAAATAAATTTATCCGGAACTCCGATATTTATTACATTGCAGGCAATTTTATTTTTTGCAACCATTGCCGCAATTTCCTGCCCCACACCGCCGCACAACACAGCATCTTCAGCGGTAACAGCAATTCTAAACTTACTTAAAAGTGCCATTAGGCCATCTTCGTCAAGCGGTTTTATAAAACGCAGATCGACAACACAGGCTTCAATATTTTTCTCTTTTAGTTTTTCTGCCGTTTCAAGCATTAAAGGCAGCGTATTCCCGACTGCAAGCAAAAGCACGTCTTTGCCATTTTCTATAACCTGCAGTCTGCCCCATTCAGCATGTGGCAAGTCACAAAGCAAAGCAGGTATTTCACCTCTTGGATAACGGACTGCCATGGGAATGCTCTTTTCAGCCCAGCCTTTAAGCATCAGTTTAAGTTCATTCTCATCTCTCGGCGCGGCTATGGTCATATTAGGCAAAGCCTTAAGCCATGCAATGTCGAGAAGACCGTGGTGCGTTTCTCCGTCATTACCGACAAGACCGGCCCTGTCAAGGCAGAGCAGTACAGGCAGGTTAGGAATGCAGATATCGTGCATAACCTGATCGGCGGCTCTCTGAAGGAAAGTTGAGTAAATACACACGGCAGGCTTCATGCCTCCTGCGGCAAGACCTGCCGCATAGACAAGCATATGCTCTTCCGCAATTCCAACATCTGCAAAACGCTTTGGAAATTTTTTCGCAAAATTTCCAAGTTTTGTTCCGTCTTGCATAGCTGCTGTCAGAGCAAAAATTTTATCGTCTCCTTCAGCAAGTTCTTCAAGATATTCTGCAACGGCAAGGCTCCAACTGCGTTTTCCGCCTTTTGTCGGAGTAAGAGAAGAATTTGCGCCTATGCCGTGAAAATATGCCGGATTTTCTTCAGCCTCTTTACAGCCTTTGCCTTTTTTTGTTACAACATGTATAACAAGCGATTTGTCATAACGTTTTGCAAGTTCTAAGACCTCTGTCAGTTCTTCTGTATTATGACCGTCAAAAGGTCCCCAGTAGCTTATGCCAAACTGTTCAAACACATTGGCAGGCAAAAGCATTGCCTTGAGTTTGTTTTTCCAGTTTTCAAGTGTCGGACGGTAATCACTGTTTTCGCTTCTGTGCTTTACATAGTTTTTGAATTTTTTATAGGTGTCGTTGACAGCAAGTCGTGCAAGGTGATTTGCCATACCGCCGACACGCGGATTTATCGACATTCTGTTATCATTAAGAATAATAATAACTTTTGACGCGTTCGGCTCAATATTGTTCAGCGCTTCAAAAGAAACACCGTTGAGCAGTGCTCCGTCACCAATAACAGCAATAACATTATATTTTTTGCCGCTAACGTCACGCGCTTTTGCAAAGCCCATGGCTGCGGAAATTGACGTACTGCTGTGGCCGGTAGTGAAAGCATCATACAGGCTTTCATCTCTCCGCGGAAAACCTGCAATTCCGCCCTTCTGACGCAGAGTATTAAAACTTTCGCTGCGGCCGGTAAGGATTTTATATGCGTAACTCTGATGACCAACATCAAATATAATTTTGTCTTCCTCAGGATTAAAAACCTTAAGAAGAGCCACATTAAGCTCGACCGCGCCTAGCGACGATGCCAGATGTCCACCGTTTCTCAAAGTTACATCAAGTATCTTTTCGCGGAGTTCGCTGCAAAGTTCCGGAAGCCTAGACGAATCAAGCACTTTAACGCCTCTAAAATCCTTTACAAACTCAAGAAGGCTCATCACATATCACCGATTTCTATTTTGTTCTTTCAAGCAGCGTTATCGGCAGCTGAGCAAGAAAACTTTCTTCACCGAGCAGTTCTGCAATAATATCCCTTGCAGCCTCAGACTCCTCTTTTGCAAAATCACATGCTTTTTCAAGTCCGTAAGCCGTAACATAGTTAACTTTTCCCTGTTCAGCATCTTTGCCTGGTGTTTTCCCAAGCTGTTCGGCAGTTGTGGTAACATCAAGAATGTCATCTATTATCTGAAATGCAGCACCGAGGTGTCTGCCGTACTCTTCAAAAATTGCAAGCGTTTTGTCATCGTTAGTGCCTAAGGCAGCCCCGCTCATAAGAGCAGCTTTAATTAACTCACCTGTTTTAAGGGCAGCTACTTTACGCACATAATCAGGCTCTCTTCCTGCAAGAGAAGAGTTCATATCAAGCACCTGTCCGCCGCAAACACCGGAAGGTCCGAATGCCTGCGTGAAAATACGTACTGCATTAAGTAGTCTTTCTGGCTGAACACCTGTTGTAAATTTCAACGGATAAGAAACAGCTTCAACCATAAGAGCATCTCCGGCAAGCACTGCAAGAGTTTCACCAAATTTTGCGTGATTTGACGGCTTGCCACGTCTCATATCATCGTTGTCCATACATGGCAGGTCATCATGAATCAGTGATGCTGTATGCACCATTTCATACCCCAAAGCTATCGGCATAGCAGTTTCGCGGGAACAGCCGCATGCCTCTGCAGCGGCAAGGCAAAGCATAGGGCGCAGCCGTTTGCCGCCGGCAGCCAATGAATATTCCATAGCCTCAAAAAGCTCTGCAGGTACAGAATTTGCACGTGTAACAGCAGTCTTTTCGATATACGCGTCAACATACTCCGCATACGCGTTAAATTTTTCCATTACTTGCTGCATATTCATTTACAGTTCATCTCCGTCAGTTATGTCTGCTGAAAGTTCCGTTACTTTCTGTTTGGCGTTGGCAAGATACTCATTACATTCCTTTATCAAAGAGACACCTTTCTCAAAATCAGCAAGCGCCTCTTCAAGAGTACCTTCCTGACTCTCCATTTTTTTGAGAAGCTGTTCAATTTTTTCAAGATTTTCAGTAAAATTCATTTTTTTTCTCCCCGCTATTGCAAAATTTTATTTTTATGTTAGAATTTTCAAGTTAATGTTAAAAGTTCCAAGGAGGGACAACTCATGTCAAAATACTGTGACTGCTGCGGCAGAGGTCCTGTAACAGGAAATGCCGTCAGCCATTCAAACAGACACACACGGCGCCGCTGGCTTATTAACATTCAGACAGTCCGCGTAAATGTAGGCGGTGGTGAAACTCGCAAACTCCACATCTGCACGAAATGTCTCAGATCCGGTATAGTCCAGAGAGCCGTTAAATAACGGCTCTTTTATTTTACTTTCCAAGTGCTTCATCAAGCCGCTCCTGCGCTTCTGTTTCGTCCATAAGTATCTCTCTTGCCTTTGAGCCCTCTGCTGCTCCGACTATTCCAAGCTGTTCCATCATATCTATAAGTCTTGATGCGCGCGAAAAGCCTACACGCAGGCGTCTCTGAAGATTGCTTGCCGAAGCAATTCCGCTCGTTAAAACACATTCAACGGCTTCTTCAAGCATATCATCGTCAAACGCACCTTCCTTAGCACTGGACGCATTGCTCTGACGTTCAACATCCTCAAGAAAATCGGGATCACCAAACAGATTATTCACATACTGCAGCCAGTCTTCAAGAATGTCATCTGCAATCCACGGTGACTGAATACGTACAGGCTTCGGATTTTTCGTTGACAAAAATAGCATATCCCCCTTGCCCAGAAGTTTTTCCGCGCCGACAGAATCAATAATAGTGCGAGAGTCAATGCCGGTAGCAACGGAGAAAGCAACACGGGCAGGAATATTTGCCTTAATAAGTCCGGTAATAACATTAACTGAGGGCCGCTGTGTAGCGAGAATAAGGTGAATTCCGGCGGCACGTGCCTTTTGAGCAAGACGGACAATATAATCTTCAACCTCTTTCGAGGCAGTCATCATAAGGTCAGCAAGTTCATCAACAATAACAACGATATGCGGTTTCCTGTCTTTAGGAAGCAGATTAGGCTGATTATTGTAGGCCTCAAGGTTGCGTACTCTTGAGCTCTCAAAATCGGCAAAGCGGCGTTCCATTTCACCGACAACCCATGCAAGCGTCTGAACAGCCTTTTTGGGACTTGCGACAGGCGGTGTCAGCAAATGAGGCAGAGTGTCGTAAACAGCAAATTCCACACGTTTCGGGTCAACAAGAATAAGGCGCAGTTCGTCAGGTGTGCAGTGCGAGCACAAACCAACTATACATGCGTTGATAAACACGGACTTTCCGCTTCCGGTAGTACCGGCAACCAGCAAATGAGGCAGACTTTCCAAGGCTACAACCGTGCTTTCACCGCTTACCGTTATACCGAACGGCATTGGCAGAGCCGCCTTTGTACGTTTATAAGCTTCATCCTCCATCATAGTGCGCATGGGAATACCTCTGCGGTGAGGATTAGGAATTTCAATACCAACGTAAGAAGTACCGGGCACAGGGGATTCAATACGAATTGAAGGTACGGCAAGAGCAAGAGCAATATCATTTGAAAGTGTGGCAACCTTAGAAGTACGAATACCAGAGCCTAACGTAATTCTGAATTGAATAACAGTCGGACCGACAAGAATATCGGCAAGTTTCGCTTGAACACCAAACTCGTCAAGTGCCTTTATCATCTTTTCGCCAAGCGGCATACAACGCTCTGGTTTAATTTCACCGTCACGACTTTCTTCGGGGCCGTATATTTCAACAGGCGGCGGGAAAATTCCCTCTTCTGCCGCTTTGCTTACTCCGAGATCAAAATTCGGGTCCTGTACTTCTATGTTTTCCTGCGGTTCTCTCTTCTTGCGGGCGCGTTTTGGTTTTGTGTCGTCCTTCAGCACAAGTATATCCTCAAACGTTTTTTCAGGCTCATCAGGCAGCGGCTGATCAGCAATTTTTTCCTGCTTTTCTTCATTGGCAGCAGGCTTTTCCCTGTGTTTAAAAATTTTGGAAAAAAGCGCACTTACTGCATACCTGATATAACTGTTGATGGGAAGCCCGTAGAGAAGAAATACAAGATAAAGTGCTATAGCACCGAAAAGCAAAATACCGGGAGCACCTATCGTATTAAAAAGTTTCTCAGCATAAAAAACGCCGAATTTTCCTGCCTTCAGACAACGTATCTTTCCAGCGCCGCCAGTAATCTCTTTTATACCAAGCACTGCAGACGCAACAAAGTAAAGCAGCAGTGTTGCAAGCGTCTGTCTGATTTTATTCGGTATTTCGCATGCAATAAAATGCGCTGTGCAAACATAAACAATAAAGCAGAGAAGAATAATCAGCGCTCCTCCGGCATATTCAATAAGAAAATCGGAAATTGCGCGGCCAAAGGTGCCCGTCCGGTCTGTATAAAACGAAACAGCAACAAACAGCGCGGCTGCAAGCGCAAGCAGTATTGAAAATTCCCTTGCCGCTTTCTTTAGCAATGTATAATCCTTCTGTTCGCTTTCTTCTGCTTTTTTCATTCAGTTTCTCTGCCTCCGACAGTAATTCCTTTTACAACCATGGACGGCTGTCCGTCCGTAACCGGCACGCTCTGTCCTGCTTTACCGCATATTCCGGAATCCATCACAAGATTATCTCCAAGCGCGCAAATATTCTTCAGCACTTCGGGACCATTACCGGTCAAAGTAGCTCCCTTTACCGGATACTTTATTTTACCACCTTCTATTATATACGCTTCGGCGACATAAAACACAAAATCTCCTGTTGTAGGGTTAACTTCTCCGCCGCCCATTTTTTTGACATAAAGACCATCGCGCGTAATATCCAACATTTCTTCTTCGCTCTTATGCGCTCCCGGGAGAAGAAACGTATTGCTCATACGCGGCACAGGAAGCTTTCTGAAAGATTCGCGTCTTCCGTTGCCTGTCAGCGGATAACCGTAAAGTTCCGCTGAAAGTCTGTCTGTCAGATAGCCTTTCAGCACACCGTTTTCAATAAGAACAGTCCGCGACGCGTCAGTTCCCTCATCATCAAAAATATAATTACCGTAAAGCCCCTGCAAAGTCGGATCATCAATCATAGTTACACAGTCAGCGGCAATCTTCTGTCCGATACATCCTTTAAAAACCGACGAATCTTTTTCGACAATATCTGCTTCAAGCCCGTGACCGCAAGCCTCATGAATAATTGTACCTCCGGCTTCGCCTGCCATATAAACATTCATTACTCCGGCAGGACACGGCTTTGCTTCAAGCATAAGCATAGCACGTTCAAAAGCAGTATCAGAAATTTCCCGCGCGCTTGTACCAGCCCAAAATTCATCAGCGCCAAGTGCCATATAACGACGTTCTGATGCCGTCTGAAGCAGCCCGTTTTTCTCGACTACAATCTGTGCCATAAAGGTCGTATATTTGCGATTACAGCTCTTTTTGAGCCCGTCCGGCGCAATAATAAGAATATCCTTATCTGACTGTGAAAAACGGAAACTCACCTGCTTTACAAACGCAGACCTTTTTCTGAGCTCAACATCAATATCGTGCAGAAAATCAACGGGAAATCTTTCACACGAAGACTCCCTTACAAGCAGCGCGGCATCACCTTTAGGCAAAAGCAGCGACATACCGGCAGAATCAAGAGACGCGCTTAACGCTGAAGACACTGAACTTTCAGACACACCAGGACGGTGCGCAAAAAAACTTCTGCCATTTACAACCGTACGAGCACCGGTACCCTCAGTTACTATCGAAGAAAGTCCGTCGGTTTTACCATCATCGTATCTTGCCGTATGAGCTGCAGAAGACTGCAGATACAAATCACAATACTGCGCGCCTCTGCCAACTATTTCATTTGTAATAACATTATACCTGTCTGCCATCAATCTTCCTCAATTGAATCTATCATAATATTCATTCCTTCAGCCTTAAGACCGTCAATAAAACCCTTTATACCGTCAAGTAAATTTAACGGTGTAAAAATTGTCGCCTTTCCGTTTTTCGCATCATCAGTCTGCATAAAACCAAGACCATCGCAAGCATCAAGATTCCAGCTTACATAAAAAATATCATTACAGGGGAGCGTAATATGCACTTTTGCGAGAGGTATCGTCATTTACCCGCCTCTTTCTGTTTTCTGATATGCTCTTCATAAGTTTTGCTGAAAGTGTGATAACCGTTCTCAGAAGCAAAAAAGAAAAGATACTCAGTCTCCTTATTGTCACATGCCGCAAACCAGCTGCCCTTAGACGGAATATTAATAGGCGCGGGCGGCAAACCGCCATACCTGTAAGTATTATACCTGCTGTCAATAAACAGGTCATCATAACTCAGTTTCTTCTTCTTTACCCCTCTAAACTCTTTCCAGCAAAAAATAACAGTTGCACATGACTGCAGTCTCATGGACAAAGCCAGACGTTTTCTGAAAATAGCCGCAAGCACAGTTTTTTCTGTCTCTTTCCTAGCCTCGCCTTCAACGACCGATGCAAGAATACCGCAGCGGCATAGCGTTTCCTTGTTGAACATCTCAGCCGGAAGCCTGCGTCCTACCCTTTCCAGCCAATGCCGCGAAGCAATCTGCACAAGCTTTTCGCCGGCATTTTCGTTGGGAGCACAGAAATATGTATCCGGCAGAAGAAACATACACCTTGCAGACACACTCTGAGGCAAAATAGCATGCATTTCCTTAGGAAAATTATTATTGTCGGCTATCGCCTTTTTGAGAGCCTTCAGGCTGATATTATTATGCTCTGCAATATCCGGCAAAGTTCTTCCAGGTATAATCGTCACAACAAGCTTCTCAGGCCGCGCGCGCTTAATCTGATTGATAACATTAAAACAGCTGCCGGGATAAATTTTATACGTACCGGGCTGCACCTTCCTGTCAGCCCCTGTCAGAACCAATAGCTTTTTCATAATACCGTCAAAATAAATAACATCCTTACGCTTAAGACACGCCACCAGCTCATCAGAATTCTCGCCGCTGCACACATTAATCTGCACAGGCTTTAAATTTCCTTTATAAAAATCGGGATACCCCGACGGTATAAAAAAACAGACAGCGCAAAGATACGCCAGTGCAAAAATATAAATTAAAAACTCACTTTTTTTCATCCCGTTAATCCTTTAATCCACAGCAGATGCCATTCATTTCTAAGTACCAGACACAAACGATAGGAGGGTGCTTCATACGCACAACACTCTCTTAACTAATTATACATTGAATATTTTACAAATGACAAAATAAGATTATAATTTACACCATATTTTGTTTTTCGGTTTCGGCAGCCCAATACTGCACAGCTGCCGTTTACATCGACAAAAATATCCGGAGGAAAAACATGACAGAAAAAAAATTCAAAATTCTCGTAACAGAAAAAGTAGGGGAAACAGGGCTTGAACTGCTCCGTCAAGCGCCTGACGTTGACCTTGAAATAAATATGACACTCACCCACGAACAGCTGCTTGAAAAACTCTCCTGCATCGACGGAATACTCACAAGAAGCGGCACAGCAATGGGACTTGAAGAAATCGAAGCCGCGAAAAAACTCAAAGTAATCGGACGCGCCGGAGTAGGCGTTGACAACATAAACATACAGGAAGCCACACGCCGCGGAATTATCGTCGTAAACGCCCCCACAGGCAACACACTTGCCGCGACCGAACTCACCATGGCAAACATGCTCGGAATGATACGCAAAGTACCGCAAGCGCACAACTCACTCCACAAAGGCGAATGGAAACGCAGCCTCTTCACCGGAATCCAGCTGAACGGCAAAAAACTCCTCATAATAGGACTTGGCAGAATAGGCTCAAACATAGCCGTACGCTGCCGCGCTTTCGGCATGGACGTTTACGCCTACGACCCATACATTTCAAGCAGAAAAGCAGAAACACTCAAAGTCTCCCTCATATCAGACCTTGAAGAAGGGCTCTCTATTGCCGACGTAATCACAATCCATACACCGCTCAACGCCGAAACAAAAAACTTGCTCAGCCGCGAAATGCTCGCAAAAATCAAAAAAGGCGCATACCTCATCAACTGCGCGCGCGGCGGCATAGTAGATGAAATTGCTGTTACCGATGCTGTACGTTCAGGACAAATCGCCGGCTTTGCTACAGACGTCTACGCAAAAGAACCGCTCACACTCGACCACCCCTTCCTTGCCGAAGACATAGCAGACAGAGTTGTAGTTACACCTCACATAGGCGCAAACACATACGAAGCACAGCTCGAAGTATCACGCATAGCCGCTGAAAACATGCTTGCCGTACTCCGCGGCAAACCATACCTCTACGCGGTCAACCTGCCATTTATGATACAAAACCTCGAAGACGACCAGAAAAAATACCTCGAACTCTCAGAAAAAATCGGCAAACTTGCCGCAAAACTTGCCGAAGCCTACGGAAGCCCCATACACTCCACAGACATAACCTACCGCGGCAGCATATTCGGCGACGACACACCGCTGGGGCTCAACCAGTACCGTCCATACACAATCGCGATGCTCAAGGGACTGCTTGAAGTCAGCCAGGGTGAAGAAGTCTCCTACATGATAGCCCCGATATTCGCCAAAGACCGAGGACTTGAAATCAGCGAACAATTCGGCGAACACAAAACCTACAACAACCTTGTTGAAATCATCGTTGAAACCGAAAAAGGCAGCATACGGATAGCAGGCACAATCACAGAAGAAGGCAGACAGCGCATAGTCCGCATAGACGACAACTGGGTTGACTTTGTACCCGAAGGACAGCTGCTGCTCTTCAGAAACAACGACAAACCGGGCGTAATAGGCAAAGTAGGAACAATACTCGGCGAAAACGGCATAAACATCGCGAACTTCGCGCTCGGCAGAAAGAAAAACCCTGACGGCTTCGCCTTCGCCGCAGTCCAGGTTGACGGAAAACTCAGCAGCGAATTTATGACACAACTCAGGTCAATCGATGACATGGTGTGGGTTACCGCTGTTGACCTCAGAGAACAAATATAAAAAGTAGCTCAAAACACGAAACCATAGTTTACTTTTTACCACATTCTGAACCGCGAAAATTAACATAAGCAGAAATATACAGTAACAGCAACAGTTTACAAACAGGCTGAGTTTATTTTTTCGTTGAAATCTTTTTTGCAAGTTTTGCCTCTTTTTTGCATTTATACCGCTTTTTGCACTCCGTATTTGCAAATACCCCCCGATTTTTGCATTTGTTTTTCATTTACTTTTCATTTCATTTGCAATTTTTGACTTTGTGATTTTTTCACAATGCGGCATAAATGCAGTATGCAGCTGACTTTATCCGCTGTTGTCTTTTTTTCGTCTTACCCGCTCTAATTTGGGGGGTTCCATTTACCGTATCGTCTGAACATTATATATAGGAGGGGTGAGAAACCGCACAGCGTTTTTTATCTTCTCCAAGATTTAGCTCTGTCCCGTCGGGTTAGCTTACGGAAGGCTTTTTCCACCGCTCGGACATCCGTGTGTTAAATCTTCTTACTTTAATCGCATCGACGTCATGCGTTCATGATGCTGACAAGCCCGCTGCCAATGCGCTATGGGAATGAATACTTCGGTAACTGCTGTCGTGGATAGCGGGATTCATTACTAAACACGCGGTCCTCTATCAGATAACATTATGAGCAACAAACGCCTGCGCAGGCGAATTTGAATGTTTAGTTATTAGGAACGTTTGTTCGAAAACAGTCAAATTTGCGGACAAACGGACGACAGTCAGTTATTTTGACAGTTGAGCCGCTTGTTCGTGATGGAGAAATACAGAAAATAAAAAAGCACCTCAGCCAAAAACTGAGGTGCTTTTTTATATCAAAATCCCGCAAAAAACGCCTGAGACAATCTCAGGCGTATAAATTTACTATTTACAATCCATCAACAAGGCTCAGCTACACGGTGACTTGCTATCTGCTCCTCAGCCGGAACAATAGCAAGCGTTTTGCCGAGAGGGCGCAACAGCTTTATCAGCGTTTTGACATTCGGCGACGCTGTACCGCGTTCAAGCCGCGCAATAGCAGACTGCTTTACGCCGCTCAACATTTCAAGCTCCTTCTGCGTCAGCCTCATCGCATTTCTCGCTGCCGTCAGTTCGCGGATAAACTCCGCTTCAAGCCTGTTCTGCTCTATTTCCTCCGGCGAAAACAACTGCTGTTCCAAATCGTCGTTCCATTCCAACGGCTCATATTTATTCCTCATTTTTCCTCATCTCCTCAACAAATCTCGCAAATTCTCTCTTTGCCTTGTCTATTTCTGCAACAGGCGTTTTCTGCGTCTTCTTCACAAAACTATGCAGAAGAACAAAACCGTCATCAAGATATGCCGCAAACAAAATTCTGTCTCTCGTCGGACGTAATTCCCAAATCTCATTGTCCAAATGCTTTATATACGGCTCACAGACAGACAACCCATCATGTTTAAGCAGATACAGACAACGGCTTATGCTGTTAGCTTTAATCCTCGCGTCCTTGCTGCACGCTTTCTTCAACGAAAGCAAATAATCATACACAGGCGATTTACCCTTAGTGTCCTTGTAGAAATATATGCGATACACGGCTTCGCCTCCTTGTGTAGAATATAACATAAATGTTATATTATGTAAATATCAAATCCCGCAAAAAACGCCTAAGCAAACCTTAGGTGTGTGAAAAATTCCGTGCGAACATTCGTTTTAACGGTTATGCCTTCTGAACAGAAAAATAAGCAGCAAAATATCCCAAAACGATGCGCTGCCAGGATGCCTTAAAACCCTAAATAGCAGTTTCCATTTCCAGATAACAAACATTATGGCAAGATAGATAATCACAAGACAAAACAAAAACTGTACTATCTCACTAAACGTTAAATCCAATAACCACAACTCCTTTTGTCACAAGAATTTTAATATTCAAAATTACTTAATCGATATAGCAGGGACAGTTTTCTGCATACCACTATTAGCCTTATAACTATACACACCAATCTGCGCTACTCTTTTACCATCAGGAATATTAATTTTCTGATCATCATACAACTGCACATCTACATCTCCAATATACAAAGCCATAATACCACCGTCAAGAATATCGCCGATCTCTACTAATGCTACATTTTTTTTAAGTGTTTGAAGAACCGTAAGTTTTTTTGTGTTAAAAATTGTACCTTTGTCAGTTTCTTTCAACAAAGTCAATCCCGGAATAGATGTAATATCTTCAACACCTTTATCAAGATTTCTCGGCATCATAACATATACAGCCGTAAGCGACAGAAGTACGCCGACTACAATTCCAAACACAAAAGTTACAATCGTATTACGTCTCATTCTTCATCCTCACATAATTCAATTTTCTTCAAACAGGCCAAGCCCGAGATATTTTTCAAAAAACGCCGTCAGTTTCTCTATTACGCTGCGTTTTTTCTCGCCCTTGTTGCCCTGTCTGCTAAAGAGCGAAACAGGCGGCAGAATTTCCATAATTTCCGTCCCCGTCGTCCGCAGTGCCCCATTGTGCAGACACTTGTCAACAAAACGTTTCGTTTCTTCCGGTTTCAGATTTTCAGCCGCGATTATCTCGTCAAGGTCGCTTTCTTTCTGCGCAAGCACAAATTTCCGCCAGTCGACCTCAACCTCTGAATTGACGTTAATTCTGTCAAGGAAATTCAGGATAAGTTCTTTTTTGCTGCGCAGCTGAGTGCTGGAATCTATCGCGCGGACTATTTCCGCGACAATTTCCTTGTCCTCGCAATTTTTCTCGTGGTATTTCTTCACGAGCATGAGAATATAGTCAATATTGACTTCAATCTGTTTTATAAGCTCAATTTCAAACACAACGTCGTCGCTGATGTCTTCTTTTACGTCCTTTCTTACAGGACGCCATTTTTCGTAAAGGTCGAGATACAGACTGCGGTAATCTTGGAATTCTCTCGGCGAAAGTATTTCTTCGCCGGCAAATCTGTCAAACGACTGCAAAATATTTCTGAGCTTCAAAATCAGGTTAAACAGGCTGATAAATTCCTTCTCGTTCTTTTCGCCGATTATTTCAACTCCGAGCGGATAGATATTCATAATCGCTTCCACAAGCTCCGCATAGCCTGCGTGGTGACCTTTTTCGTCGTTATATCCATTGTAATATTCCTCGTAGCTTTTCAGCAGCACAATACCGCTTGCGTCCTTGTCGCCGAACAGCGCAATCGCGCTATTCGTTTCTTCTTCAAGATTGCGGAAACATACGATATTTCCGAATGTCTTTACCGAATTCAGAATTCTGTTCGTGCGCGAAAACGCCTGAATAAGCCCGTGCTGTTTCAGGTTTTTGTCAACCCACAGCGTATTCAGCGTGGTTGCGTCAAAGCCCGTAAGGAACATATTTACGACGATCAGTATGTCAAGCTCCTTGTTTTTCATGCGCTGGGAAACGTCTTTGTAATAATTTTCAAAGGTGCTTCCCGTGTCAAAATTCGTGCTGAACGTTTTGTTGTAATCATTTATCGCGTAATCAAGAAAATCGCGCGACGTTTTGTCGAGGCTGCCCGTGTCAAAATCTTCGTCGTCAATAAAGCCTTCGGGGTTGTCCTCGTTGACGCCGTATGAATAAATCGCTGCTATTTTTAGATTTCTGTTCTGCTTCGCAAGCTGTTTCTTAAACTCCTCGTAATAGCGCATGGCTGACGGAATGGAATCGCACGCGAAAATGGAATTGAACCCCATTGTACGCCGGTCTTTCAACAGATAGCTCTGACTGCGCTTCGTCTTCTGGTCAAAATGTTCAAGCACGTAGGAAACTATTTCGGAAATTCTCTGCGGGTTTGCAAGCGCCTTTTTAACGTCTATCGCGCTTACCTCGGAATCCCTTACGTCCTCTTTTTCCTTAAACGTGTTAATGTAATCTATCCTGAACGGCAGAACGTTCTCGTCCGAAATCGCGTTCACGATAGTATAGCTGTGCAGCTTGTCGCCGAAAGCCTGCTGCGTCGTCGTTAAATCAGGATTTGCCTTGCTTGCGTTCTCGGCGAAAATCGGCGTGCCCGTAAAACCGAAAATGTGATATTTCTTAAATTTTTTCGTAATATCTCTGTGCATCTTGCCGAACTGCGAACGGTGGCACTCGTCAAAAATCATAACGACGTGCTTGTTATAGACCTCGTGCTGAGCGTTCTTTGAAATAAACGTCGCAAGCTTCTGAATGGTTGTAACGATAATCTTCGCCTGCGGGTCTTCAAGCTGTTTCTGCAAAACGGCGGTGGACTTATTGCTGTTTGCCGCGCCCTTTTCAAAACGGTCGTACTCCTTAACCGTCTGATAGTCCAAATCCTTTCTGTCAACGACAAACAAAACCTTGTCAACGTCGGAAAGCCCCGTCGCAAGCTGCGCAGTCTTAAACGAAGTCAGCGTCTTGCCCGAGCCTGTCGTATGCCATATATAGCCGCCTGCCTCCGTTTTGCCCCACGTTTTGTAATTGCTTGAAACGGTTATCCTGTTCAGTATTCTCTCGGCAGCCGCAATCTGATACGGACGCATAACAAGCAAATCGCCGTCGGACGTAAAAACACAGTATTTCGTTAGCACGTTCAAAAGCGTGTGTTTTGAGAAAAACGTCTTGGTGAAATCGGTTAAATCGGGAATTATTTTACTCAGCGCGTCAGCCCAGTAACTCGTGAACTCAAAACTGTTGCTCGTTTTCTTCGTTCGTGAAGAAGCTTTGCCGAACTCTTTAATATGCCTTTCGCGCGTTGTGTTTGAATAATATTTTGTATTCGTGCCGTTGGAAATTACAAACAGCTGAACAAACTCAAAAAGCCCGCTGCCAGCCCAAAAACTGTCCCTCTGATAACGGTTTATCTGATTAAACGCTTCCTTAATCGCGACGCCGCGCCTTTTCAGTTCAACGTGGACAAGAGGCAGACCGTTGACAAGGATTGTAACGTCATAACGCGTGTCGTGCCTTCCATTGTCCTCCTCATACTGGTTGATAACCTGAAGAACGTTGTTGTGTACGTGCGCCTTGTCTATAAGGCGGATATTCTTGCCCTCTCCGTTGTCGCGGCGCAGAAGCTGTACGTAATCTTCCTGAATAATCTTTGTCTTCTCGGCAATTCCGTTATTTCCGTTGGCAATGGAGCTGTTGAAAAAGCGTTCCCATTCCTTGTCCGAAAAACTGTAATCGTTCAGCTTTTCAAGCTGCGTGCGCAGATTGCGCACAAGGTCGTCTTCCTTGTGAATATTCAGATATTCGTAGCCCAGCGTTTCAAGCTGACGGATAAACGCCGCTTCAAGCTCCGCCTCGCTCTGATACTCGCCGACACGGCTATGCTCCGGAACGTACTCCGCAACAACCGTACAGTCATTGCGTTCCATAACGATATTGTAATTTACCCCTGCGCTCTGTCCGCTCATAATCAGGACACCTCAATCCGACAATTATCTTCGTATATTATAGCAGTACAGACAAAAAAGGCGCAAAAAAGGTTGCTTTGAAAAAAATAAGTAAAAATACTGTTTGGATTACATTAAAATATGTTAAAATTAACTGCGTTAGGCAACAGGAGGTGTAAATATGGGACAGTTAATAGCCAATATTGTAAGCGGTGTCGGCTCAATTCTTGATACCCATAATAACATTCACATCGCTGAACCTGCAAAAAACCCGTCTGCTGCTGACGCGGAAGCTCTGCGCAGAGACTGGCAGCAGGTAGGCAATGATATGCGTTCGGCGATGAAAGCCTGTGGCAGAAATGGGCAATAACAACAACCATCGGGCAATTACCAAATCTGCGAACAAGCCTCAGCCTGTGACGCAGGGGCAATCTTCAACGTATCCATTGCCGCAAAATAATCCTCAGGGCGCTTTTGTCGCTCAGCAGGAATTTTACAGCGGACCAATTCCTCACCCTGCAATAATGAGCCAGTATAAGGAACTTGATCCGTCTTTTCCTGACAGAATTTTGACTATGGCAGAAAAACAGGCAGAAAGCCGCCAGTACGTTGAACGAACAAATGCAAATCAAAAAGTATATGCGCTGTTTGCCGCAACTTTGATTTCTGTGTTAACTATAGGCGGCGGGTTTGCCTGTATATTTTGGGATAAAAACTGGCAAGGATTAGCGTTAATCATAGCTCAGCTTGCAACTTTAGTAGGTGCTTTGATATACGGAAAAAACAAAGACAAAAAATAGAGCGGGCAATCCGCTCTATTTTATTTTCTCGCTGTTCTTCGGCTTACGCCGGTTTTTTCTCCTTGAACGTCAGAAGTTTGTCCCTGTAATATTCGTACTGTTTCTGCCTTGCTTCGATTTCCGTACAGATTATCTTCGTATATTATAGCAGTGCAGACAAAAAACAGGCGGGCTAATTCAAGCCCGCTGTAGAATAGTATTAAATTCGTTTTTGAAACACTACAACCAATCATCTGTTGGTATCAACTCATCAGCGACATCGTAAAATCTCTTACCGTCAAAAATCGCCGCATCAAGAAAAGCATCTATACATTCTGCTATTGTATTTTTTTCAGTATAAAATGCGACAGTTTTTGTTGTAACCTCGAAAACCTCAAACGACACGCTTGACACTTTGCCCTTTTCGTCAAATTTGCACGGACATCCGCTTAAAAAGAATTTTTTATCGCGGAAAATTACACACTGTTCTTCATCCAATCGCTCTACAAATTCTTTAAGAACGGAATTTAACATTATCTGTCGCCCCCTTAAAATACTTCTTGTAGTTTTGGAATTCTTCTTTAGTCACAAACTGAGCCTCACCATGCTTAAAATGCTCCGTGTCGTAATAATGTACATGCAGAACAGGCCCGTCTCCAACCGGCAATTATCTTTGTATATTATAACAGTACAGACAAAAAAGCAGGTGGGCTTTATTCAAGCCCGCCTGTAAATTCCTATTCATCGTCAAGGCAATTTGTTGTTACCATAACATCAATATCCGCCTCACCCTGCTCAATTGATTTACCGTCGGGAAACACAGGCGTTTTAACAAATGCTTCTACCATTTCAGCATGACTGAGACCTTCAAATCTGTACTGTTTGTCATTCAGCCAAATAGAATCACCCTCATCAGAAGTTCCATATCGTATGCCGTGATATATAAACTCCGTTTCATGACCAACTTCAAACAGCCGCTTAAACCGTTCAAGAGTACAGTGTTTCAACTAAATCACCCCAATAAATGTTGTTTTATACTCCTCGTAAAGTTTATCTCCGGGTTTCAAGGCAACAGGAGTTCTGTTCCTAATACCATTTGTATAGTAATGTACATGCAAGTAAGGCTCTTTAGTGTGATGTTGACCAAAATCAATATCAAATTCAGGACTTCTGTCATCTTTATACTTTCTCAATTGAGAAAATTTTCCATCCTCTACCTTGAGATAAGCAGTTGCTGGTGTTCTAGAATAATATGGCAGATTCAAAGCCTTTCCTGTATCTTTGGGCAGAACAACCTTGATGCCTTCAATCCTGTTTGGAAGCTCTTTCCAGTCATACCTGTTGAAACCGCCCTCTTTGAGATACGAACCCCTACTTCCCATTTTTTGCACGCTCCTTCCAGCGCTGTGAGAAACTTGGGTAATAGGTTATGTTGCTGTATCTCTCCAAATCTTTAATTTCTCTGCCGCAAACTATAAGATGACTTGGCTCTTTCTGTTTCTGCAATTCTTCTACTCCCTGCAAAAACATTCTTCTTCCGTATTCATGCGACACACAGCCGTTGGTTGATATTGCTATTGACGCTTTTTCGGGAAGACCGTCAAAGCACCAGTCAAAATCGTCCGCACTGCACCAAGACGCGACAGGGACAATATTGAAGCCGTTTTGCTGCAGATAGTATGCCATAACCCTGTTGCGTGTGCAGTTCCAAATGTTATTTCCGGGCAGCAAGTCCGGATACATCGAATAATCCGGCGTGATTATCCCTGCAAATTTCCGTAAATTGTCAAAACTGACCTCGGGATGTCTCCAAAAGTTTTCAAAATGAATATCGTCAATGAAAAAATCAACCCAAGTCTTTTCTTTATCTTTGGCAGATTTACGTTCATTGAAGCTGATAACCCTTTCGGGAACAAATTGTGTCGGTTTCAGCCGCGGGAGTTTGTACTTGCCAACATATTGCGCTCTGTCTAAATAATACAACCGAAAATTATCAATTTTGGGATCACCGGTTTTTTTCATGGTGAGTCCTCCTTTCATATAATAAAATTATGCTTGCATTTGACAATGAAAGAAGGAACATATAAAATACCACGAACAAACGGGGGGATATTTTATTGTCCTTCGCTTTGCGCCTCTCGGCTATGCCCGTAGCCGTCAGGCGCATTTTTTATTGAATACACTCAATTTACATCACTCCCTTACCTCAATTTTTAATATCTGCGAAATTTATCTTTCGCATGTGCATTTTTCTGACATTCGGCTGCATCAAGTGAAACCCCGCACTTGTTGGCTATATCCACAGGAGTCATATTTCTTGTTAATTCAGCGTCTACCAAAAACTCTCCGGCAAAACATTTCGCCTGCCACTCAGGGTCACAAAAGTGTTTCGGTGTTCCGTCATACCGCGCGAGTTTTACGCTGTACAAACAACACAGAATAAAATGCGCCATTTCATGTGCAATGGTCATTCTGTCTCTGCCACGCCCGTTTGCCGCGCCTTCATAAACAGAATTCTTAATTTTGATAAGCCCTGTTTTAATGTCAGTTACTGCGTGTACGTTGGCAGGAAGCTCAAAATCCTCAACAACCTGATATGAAAAGCCTTTAACTTTTTCAGCCATTACATCCAATAATTCAACAATAGGAATACGCAGACGTTCTCGCAGCCCAAATTCAGCTTTTATCGCTGTTGCCAAACCTCTGATTTGCTTTCTTGATAACGCTTCAGCTACATAATTAGACATTTATTATCCCCTTTCAAGCAGTTTTTTGATTTTTTCTGCTGTTTCTCTGTCTACTGTTTCAAATTTTCTTGCAAAACACATCGCAAGGTCTTTTTGCTCAGCAGAACTGTTTTTAATGTTTAGCTTGATAAGTTCTGCTGTTTCGTCAATAGCTTTTTTCAATGTTGTCTGCTGTTCCGCTGTAAGCTGATAAATCGAAACAATTTTATCAAGCCATGTGTCAGGGACTTTTTTCTTGCCATTCTCTACAGCTGACAAAAACGGTGTTGAAACCCCCAGCTTTTCTGCCATATCTCTTAAAATTTCTCCGTTGTCTATTCTCAGCTTTCTCAAAAAACGCGCTATAGTTGTGCTCATGTGCGTGTCCTCCTTCGTCCTCTCCTCTATTGTTCGCAATTAACCTCCTTCTGTAAATAATATTAACCTATTATAGTTAATAAGTCAAGCATTGTTTCACTTATCAAAAAAAAGACCGAAGTATAATCCTTCGGTCTCTGCAAAATTATTACGCCGTTTTTTTCTCCTTAAATGTCAGAAGTTTGTCCCTGTAATATTCGTACTGCTTCTGCCTTGCTTCAATTTCCGCCGGAAGTCCCTTTGAAATATCATTGCACAGGGCGTCAAACCTGTCTAAAATATCCACTATCCTCTGCTGCTCCTCAATCGGCGGAACAGGGATTTTAGTCTTTTCTATATTATCATTATACAGTCTTGATATTGTTCCTCCAGAAGACACTTTCCAAGGTTGTAATTTATAACAATAATACAACCACTTGTTCAATACAGTTTTCTCGTCATGCGAAATCCAAACTATATTTGAATCCTGAAAATATGCGGGAGCCCCGTCATAAATTACAGTTCGTCCTATAGTCCCCGCTGCTGAAATTAATATTTCGCCTTTCTTTGGGAATGAATACTTGGCTTTATATTCCTTAAATTTATTTTCAGCAATAAATGCATTCGCTTGCCCCCCAAATGTTCCAATTTTATAAAATGGTACTCCGCTTTCAGTATTAGTTTCTGACTTTAATATTCTTTTACACATACACACAGAACCTATTTCTCCCAGCGGCTTCCATTCCACGCTGTCGTCAAATGTCAGAAGTTCGTCTCTGTAATGTTCATACTGTTTTTTTCGGGCTGTCAGTTCGGCTGTCAGTTCGGCTGTCAGTTCGGTGAAATTGTCCAAAATGCGGACAATTTCTTCCTGTACAGGCTGCGGCGGAACAGGAATTTGAAAATCTTCTGTTACTGATAATGAAATTTGCGGTAAAGACCCCATTCCAGAAGCAGAATTTCTAAAATATGCAATATTGTTTTTCAAAATATAGTACAGAAATTTAACAGAAATCTTATCGTTTGCCGTGTATGCCCACATCTCGTTCTTAAATGTAAATGGCTTTTCATAATACACAACATCAATTACACCACGTGATTGAACTAACACGGCAGGAACCCGTGTTATATTCGCATTTGGTATGTTATCTTCATCAGCATTTATCACAGTTTTACCACCGGCAAAAATTTTTATTGCTCCACTTGGATTTTCTATCTCTTTCATTTTAGCCGCTGTGATTGGTGTACCTTTAATTCGGGAATAGACATCTCTAATTTTTTTATACTCCACTCCGTCGGGGCAGTATTCGTTTATCAGTTCGTCGAGTCTGCTCATGGCTTACGCCTCGATTTCAGCGATTATTTTGTCTATTTCCGTCCGCAGGGCTGTTTCTTTGGCGACTATTTCCGCTATTTCCGCGTTGAGTTTCGTTATGTCTATCACTTCCCGCGTGTCTTCCTGTTCCACGTAGGTTGATACGGAGAGGTTGTAGTCCTGCGCTTCAACGTCGCTGTTTTTGACAAGTTTCGCCGTGTATTCTTTGTCTTCGCGCTTCGTGTAAAGTTCCATTACGTTTTGTATGTTTTCGGGCGTCAGTTTGTTACTGTTGGTAACTTTTACAAATTCTTTTGACGCGTCGATGAATAGCGTCGCGTTGTCTTTTTTGCACTTTTTGAGCACCATTATGCAGGTGGCGATGGACGTGCCGAAGAAAAGGTTGTCGGGCAGCTGTATGACGCAGTCAACGAAGTTGTTGTCTATCAGGTATTTTCTGATTTTCTGTTCCGCTCCGCCGCGGTACATTATGCCCGGGAAGCAGACTATCGCCGCCGAGCCGTTTGCCGCAAGCCACGAGAGCGCGTGCATTACAAACGCGAGGTCTGCTTTTGAGGAGGGCGCAAGGACGCCTGCGGGCGAAAATCGTTCGTCGTTTATGAGTACGGGGTTGTCTTTGCCTTCCCAGTGTATTGAGTACGGAGGATTTGAGACTATGACTTCAAAGGGTTCGTCGTCCCAGTGTTTGGGGTCTGTGAGGGTGTCGCCCAATGCTATGTCAAATTTGTCGTAGTCTATGTCGTGCAGGAACATATTTATTCTGCAAAGGTTGTAGGTTGTGAGGTTGATTTCCTGTCCGTAGAAGCCTTGTTCTATGTTTTCTCTGCCGAGTATTTTCGCGGCTTTGAGGAGCAGGGAGCCTGAGCCGCAGGCTGGGTCGTACACTTTGTTGACTTTTGTTTTTCCGGCGGTGGCAAGGCGCGTGAGCAGTTCGGAGACTTCCTGCGGCGTGAAGAATTCGCCGCCTGATTTGCCCGCGTTTGAGGCGTACATGCCCATGAGGAATTCGTAGGCGTCGCCGAAGGCGTCTATTGTGTTGTCTTTGAGGTCGCCGCCGAGCGACATTTCGCCGACGCCGTTCATGAGTTTCAGCAGGCGTTTGTTACATTCAAGCGGGCTGTTGCCGAGTTTTTTGGAGTTGACGTCGAGGTCATCGAACAGCCCTTTGAAGTCGTCTTCGCTTTCGGTGCCTTTGGCGGATTCTTCTATCGCTTTGAAGATTTTTTCAAGTTTTTCGTTGAGGTCGCTTTCTTCTTTGCCGGCGTCCGCCGCGTTTGCCTGTTTTCTTACGTTTTCAAACAGCTGGCTTGGGAGTATGAAGTAGCCTTTTGCCGCAAGCAGGGTTTCTCTTGCCACTTCGGCGTCTTCGTCGGAGAGTTCGGCGTAGCTGAAGTCTTTTTCGCCGCTTTCAGCCTGAAATTTGTCTATGTAGCCGGAAAAGTTTTCGGAGATGTAGCGGTAGAAGAGCATACCGAGTATGTATTGTTTGAAGTCCCAGCCGTCAACGCTTCCGCGCAGTCCGTCGGCAATTTTCCATATTGCGGAATGGAGCGCTGTTCTCTGCTGTTCTTTCAATGTATCCGCCATGTCAAAATCCCCTTTGCATAATATTTTTATTCATCGATATTATACCTTTGTTTACAATATTTTTCCAATTTTGTGTAAAAGTCTTTCCGCACGGACAGACGTGTGTCCGTGCGGGGTATTTTTTTGTTTTTTTGAGTATTAAAATTCTGGATATTCACACTTTGACGTGGGATGTTTTTTAGGACAGAATTGATATTGAGTGTCTACGCAGTATTTAGCATCTCACAATTTATTGTGCAGTATAGCAAATATTTTTATTGGGTTTTGGAGTGCTATCATTTGCACTAAACATTGACATAGTAATTGTCAATTATAATATCCTGCTGTTTTTCACCAGCAATATTTCATATCTATTGCCTGTAGTATTTTGTCCGCGGTATCAAGGACTATGCCTCTGTTGTAGTTCGGTGTTTCTCCATGATATTTCCAAGATTCAAGATATTTTTTTGAATCGTTTTCTATGCCAAGTATTTTACATACGGCATCACAGGTAAGTTCGGCTTCATATTCTGCAATGTGTTTTGCATCTTTTTGCAGAAACATGTTTTCTCTGTCAACAGGCACACATTTTTTATTACCACTGTCTGTACCAAGATGCCCGCAAAGTATATGCGCAGTTTCGTGAAGTATGGTTCTTGCTTTTTCACTTTCATCATCACTAGCACGAACACTTATGATGAATTTAGTAACCGTTTTATTGTTTTTAATCTCCGGATAAAGCCTTATGGCTTCGGTTAAGTATGTTGCAGTACCGCCAAGATTTGCGCTATTCATATCTTCCCTGAACGCTATACCAAGTTTAAAGAGCATATTCTTAAATAGATATAACCATTTGTTATCAAATTTCTCACATTTGTTATGCGGACTAATTGTTTTGAATCTGTCAGGAGTTAAATCCTCGCAATCTGCTATCAATGCTGTGTCACTGTACTCATACAATGCTACAGTGGGGTAAAAGGGACGAAGTATGTTTATGGCTGACGCGCTCTGCATAACTTTTCTGTTATATTGCGCCCACTCATCTTTTGTTGCCACATAGCCCGCGCCAGGACGTTGAAGTACTATCATTGCAGAGTTATAGAGTGATAGTCCTTTGTGAAAATACATATATTTGGAGTATATCCAAAATCTATTGTCTCGTCCATGATACAGAATATCGTTGTATATAGCGCCCATTCCACGTTTATTTTTGTCATCAGTTTTCCTTACCACCACTAGTTCCTCCCCATCTTTATTGTTTGATAAATATACCGCATATTTTTCTCAAAATGTCATTTGCCAAATGACATTTTTTAAGAAATTTGTGCTAAATATTTCAAACTTTTCTATCAATCTCTTCAGCGCGGACAGCTGTGTGTCCGTACGGCAGGGTTATGTTTTGTTTTTTGGCATAAAAAAATCGGAGGGTGTTCTGCCTTCCGATTTTGTTTGTTGTTTTTATTTGCTTTTTTCGATTTTGTAGCCTGCTTTTTCTACGATTTTTTTCCACATGTTGAAGGGTGGTGTGTTTTGCGCAAAGGGCGGTGACATTGTTGTTTGGTCTTTTATGTCTTCTATGTGAAGCAGGGTGTCTTTAGCATCGTAGAAGAAGAATGCCGTAGGTTTGAATGCCGGTTTGTCTGTGGCAAATTCGCGCATTTCGATTACGTAGGCAACTTTGTTTTTGACCATATCTGGGTCTGCAAGCATGTCTTTGTCTACTACTTTGATTTTTGCCTGTATTGTTTTGTCGGGTGTCAGCACCGGTTTGTTGTTTTTGTCGTAGTATTCTGTTCTTTTGCCTTGATGGAATATTTGTTCCCAAATGATGGGTTTGCTGTCTGCAAATGCCGCGGTGCAGCTGAATATTGTTGCTGCGAGCAGTGCAAGGCTGATTGTTTTTTTCACTGTGTAACCCTCCTGTGTGGTTTGTTTCTTTGTCAATGGTGTTATTATACAACTGATGTGTGGTGATTTTATGAGAAATTATACGTATTTTTTACCGGTGTGGTTTTATATTATTTTTTCTTCTTTCAGTATTTCGAGTACTGTTTTTTTCATTTCAGCGTCTTGCAGAGCAAGTTGTATGTTTGCTTTTAACCAGCCTTCGGTTATTCCGCAGTCAAGCCGTTTGCCTTGGTAGATTACTCCGTATACTGGTTCTTCGGCAAGCAGTGAGTTAATTGCGTCTGTGAGCTGGTATTCTCCGCCTGCGCCTGGCTGTAGGCTGCGAAGGTGTTTGAAGATTGCCGGAGAGAGTACGTAGCGCCCCATGACAGCAAGATTTGACGGAGCTGTGCCTTTTTTTGGTTTTTCGACAAGTGATTTTATTTTGTATATGCCGGGCTCTATTTGTTCTGCATCTGCTATGCCGTATCTTTGTGTGTCTTCGTCGGATACTTGTGTGAGGGCTATCGCTGAGCCGCCGTATTTTTGTCTTACAGCGTCAAGCTGCGCCGGTACAGGGTTTTCGGCTATCATTACGTCATCCGGAAGGAGCAGCGCAAATGGGCGTTCTTTGCAGAGGCGTTCGGCGCAGAGTACTGCATGTCCGAGTCCGAGCGGCTGCGACTGTTTGGTGTAGCTGAATTTTGCAAGCGCGGGTATTGCCGCTACTGTTTTTCTGTATTCTTCTTTTCCGTGCGCGGAGAGGAAGCTTTCGAGTTCGAAGGAGCGTGAGAAGTGCGCTTTTATTGCTTCTTTGCCTTCGCCTGTGACAATTATTATGTCTGTGCAGCCTGATTTTACAGCTTCTTCAACTCCCCATTGTATGAGCGGCCGGTTAAGCAGCGGCATCATTTCTTTGGGCATGTTTTTTGTTGCCGGCAGGAAGCGAGTGCCTACGCCTCCTACAGGGAATATTGCGATTTTGAGTTTTTGTGTGTTTTCCATGTTTTTTACCTATTTTTTGTTGATTGCAGCTTCTATGAGGTCAGCAACTTCGTTCATTAGGTTTCTGTCTCTTGATTCTACGAATATTCTGATGAGAGGTTCTGTGCCTGAGGGGCGCAGCAGCATTCTGCCTTTGCCTTCAAGCATTTTTTTTGCTTTTTCCGCAGCCTGTGTAACTGTTTCGCTTGAGAGTACCGCGCCGCGGTTTTGTATGTTTACGTTTCTGAGTATTTGCGGGTATTTTTCGAAGCGGTCGCATAGGGTTGAGATGTCTTCGCCAAGTTCTGCAACGGCTGTGAGGAAGAGTGCGCCTGAGTATAGTCCGTCACCTGTGTTGGCGTAGTCCAGTGCTATGATGTGTCCCGATTGTTCTCCGCCGAGTCTGCTGCCTTCTTTGCGCATTGTGTCAAGTACGTAGCGGTCGCCTACTCCGCAGCGGTGTACTTTTATTCCGTCTTTGGCAAGCAGGTCTTCGAGTTCCATGTTGCTCATTACTGTTGCCGTTATTCCGCTTCCGAGTGTGCCTTTTTTGTGCAGCCAGCGGCCGATTACCCAGAGGATGATGTCTCCGTCTATTGTTCTGCCTTTTGAGTCGCAGAGTTGTACTCTGTCTGTGTCTCCGTCGTATGCTATGCCAAGGTCTGAGCTGTTTTTGACTGTTTCTGCGCAGAGGTAGTCCATGTGGGTGACGCCGACGCCTTTGTTGATGTTCATTCCGTCAGGTTTGTTTGCGCCTATATGTACAGGAGCTTCCCAGTGGCGGAATATGGGTTCTACGAATGGTGAGGCCGCGCCGTTTGCCGCGTCTATTGTGAGTGATATTTTTTTGTTTGTTATGTTGTCTATAATCTTTGTCAGAGCAGCTGTGTATGTTTCAACGTATTGTCTGCCGCAGCGCGATGTGCCTACGCCTTCTCCGGTTGGGTGGCTGCTGCGTCCTTCTATGTTGTTTTCTATGGCTACTTCGTCTTCGTCTGTCAGTTTGAAGCCGTTTTCGTCAAGGAATTTTATGCCGTTGTATTCTGCAGGGTTGTGTGACGCGCTTATTACGGCGCCTCCGGCAAAGTTGTTGTTCGCAAGCACGAAGCTTACGCCAGGGGTTGGTATTATGTTAAGTCTGCAGACGTTTGCGCCTGCGGACATCATTCCTGCGCACAGTGAGTCTTCTATGAGGTTTCCTGAACGGCGCGTGTCTCTTCCTACGGCTATTTCAGGTTGTGTAAAGCCTTTGCTCTGTACGAACATTACGTATGCCCTGCCTAGGTTGTATGCAAACCACGGTGTCATGTTGCCTTGGTTGGCAATATCGCGTACTCCGTCTGTTCCGAAATAACGTCTTACAGCCATTTTTATGACTCCCCTCGTTTTTTGTTTGTCTTTTGTCAGTCTGTTTGTTGCTGCTTGCAGGCTGTTATTCTTTTTTTAGTGTAACTTCGTCAGGTTCTGTTTTGGTTATTGTCAGGTTTTTGCGCAGGTTTTTTATGACCAGCGGCAGTTTAATGCTGTCAGATACTACGCCTGTTACGTCTGCAATTAGTTCGCACGGAATTTCGTTGACTGTGCTGAGCAGCGCGCTGTCGCCGGAGACAGTGATTACCGCTTGCGCCGGCGATACTCTCCATTTTTCGCCGTTTTTTGATCCTTCTATTTTGATGGGTACGTTTGCGTATATTTTTTCTGCATGTCCTTTTTTGAGTGTTATGTCTGCAGTAATTTTGTCTGAACCTTCAATTTCTATGCCGGCAGGCAGGTTTTCTCTGGGTATTGTAAGTATAATGTGCAGGTTTTGTTTTATTCCGGCAACGTTAAGCGGCGGCAGTTCTATGTGCTGTATTGCTGCTATGTTTTTTGCCGAACCTTTGACGTGAAGGCTGTCCGGAGTCAGTTTTACGGAATATATTTCATAGCCGTCCGCGGGGTTTCCCTGCAAAGGCAGTTTGAGCGGTATGCTGTCGCTGCTCGTTATGTTTTCAGGGCTGATTACCGCTGTTGACGGTCTGAGTGTTATTCTGTTTACAGGGTTGTTTTCGCTGTCAACAGCAATCAGTTCTGCTGTGTATGTTTTATTGGTTTCGAGCTGTTCCAGCGGAACTCTCGCTTCTATTGCCGCAATTTTTGAGACGTCTTCCGAGGGTCCGTTTACAGATACTGACGATGGCTGTATTGAGGCAGAGGTTATGTTTATTTTGTCAGCGTTGGGACCTACAGGTTTCAGCGTTATGCTGAAGTGTTTCTGTTGTTTTCTGTATAGTTCTACGTCTGCAAACGGAGGCACTACGGAAACGAGTCTCACGCCTGCAGGGATTTCTACGTTTACAGGAAGACTGTAACGCCCAACCGCTATTCCCGCAAGGTCAACAATGGCAGTAATTTCGCGTTTATTCATTCTTGACAGTGCAGAAAGACTGCCCGAAATTTTTACGGTTACGTCTTCTGTATATTTTAGTGTGTCTAAGCCGCTGCCTGTGTGTGAGTAGATTACAGGTATTGTGACTGAACGTGTGATATCTCCGTTGCCGTTCCATGCAACGTATGCCCAGAGTATTACGGAGGCAAGCAGTGAAATGGCTGCAAAGAGCATTTTTATCTGCATGTATCTGGGGTTCTTTTTGTTCATGATGTTGCGGCCGGCAAATACAGCTTTAAGGAGGCTGAAATCGTCTTTTATTTTATCTATGTGCTTATTCATCTTCCGTTGCCTCCGCAGCCGAGGGTTGATGTATTTCGTTGTATAGGCGGTTCATAAAGCCCATGTCTTTCCCGCCTTGTTCGAAATAGTGGTTGCATATCCTTTTTATCTGGTCGTCGCTGAGCGGCTTTGAAAGGCGTCCGGCTACAGCAACGGTGACTTCTCCGCGTTCTTCGGAGACTACAAGGGCTATTGCGTCGGAGGTTTCGGTAACTCCTATTGCCGCGCGGTGGCGTGTGCCGTACCAGTGAGACAGGTCGGTTTTTTCCGAAAGCGGCAGGTAGCAGCCGGCCGCTATTATTTTTTCTTGTGTGAGTACGACTGCTCCGTCATGAAGCGGCGTGCCTTCCCAGAATATGGATACGAGCAGTTCGTTTGTGATGTCTGCGTCAAGAGGAACGGCAGTGCGCCAGAGTTCTTTTAGTCCTGTGTTTCTCTGAAGCACGCACAAAACTCCTATTTTGTTGAGTTTGCAGTAAATTATGGCGTCTACAAGCTGCTGTGAACGTTTTTTCATTGTCTCCGCATCGTAGTTTGAGATTATTCTTCCTTTGCCAAGTTCTTCAAGTATTCGGCGGAGTTCAGGCTGGAAGAGGATGGGAATTACTATGATAAACGCGCCAAGCAGATGGCTGATTACCCATGACAGTGTGCGGAATTCAAGGAGTTTTGCCAAAGCGCCGAACAGGCCTATGAGCATTACGCCTCGAAGCAGTTGCATAGCTCTTGTGCCTACAAACAACAGCAGTACTTTGTAGATTATGAAGGCAACTATCAGTATATCGGGGATATCCTGCCAGCGCCAGCTGATAAAGGTCATATCAGCACCTCTTTTCTTGTAATGTTGCGTCAGTTGTTCTGAAGCTTCTCAGTATTCCAAGGTTAATTTTATCTGCGTCGTTCTCTTTTGGTGTTTCAAGCAGAGATGGGATGCCTATAAATCTTTTGTCGCGTATGATGTTTTTAAATGCTCTGAGACCTATCGCGCCTTTTCCTATATGTTCATGCCGGTCAATTCTGCTTCCGCATGTTTTTTTTGAGTCGTTCAGGTGCCAGCAGAGCAGTCTTTCGATGCCGATGTTTTCTGTAATGCAGCTGATAAAGTTTTCGTAGCCTTCGTCTTCCGCAATGTTGTATCCTGCGGCATATATGTGGCATGTGTCCGCGCAGAAGGCAATGCGGCTGTGTCCTTTTGTGTGTTCTAGCACGCGCGCAAATTCTTCAAGGCTGCTTCCTATCGCGCTTCCCTGCCCAGCCATTGTTTCAAGCAGAATTTTGACGCCGCAGTCAGCTGTTCTGTCAAGTATTTCGAGCAGTGATTCCGACAGCAGGCAAAGAGCTGTTTTTATGTCGTTTTTACCGCATGCACCCGGGTGAAGCACTATTTTATCTATTCCAAGTTTGTGGCAGCGCAGTATTTCTTCTGTCATGGATTTTGTGCTTTTTTTGCGCAGTTCAGGCTCTCCAGCAAGGTTTATGAGGTAGGACGCGTGCGATACTATATCTTGTACTGCGCTGATTGACGCAGCTTTTTTCCATTCGACTGTGTCTTCGTCTGTCAGCGGCTTTGCGCTCCAGCGCAGCTGACTTTTGGTGAATAGCTGCAGTGCCTCGCAGTTCAGCGCATCAGCACGTTCAAATACACGGTACAGTCCGCCTGCGGCGGATATGTGGGCACCGATAAGGCTCATTTTGTTCCGCTTTTGATTTCTCCGTGCTTTGTCTGTATGACAGCTTTGCCGCGTATTTTCATTGCGGATATGTTTTCTGTAAACTGAGCAATCCAGACTTCGCCTTCGTCAAGTTTTTCGGTGTGAAGAAATTTGTTTTCCGCACCCCGCGTAACTCCTGTTACGGTTACTCCGTCTTCAAGCGCTTTTACCACTACATGGTCTGTGTTGTTTTCGTTTGCCATAATGTGCTCCTTTGTTATTGGCAGTACGCCGTATTTTTGTGTTTATTCAAAGCTTACTGCATCCTGCGCAAGGTTCGTAAGTTCTTTTTTCAGTTCGTCGTCGTCCGCGTTTACTTTTACTCGCAGCACAGAGGTGAGTTTTCGTTCTGCGCCGATAAGTTTGAGTCTTACCGCAGCATCTCCTTTGTGTCTTGCAAGAATGTCCATGAAGCGGCGGAAGAATATTTCTTCCGCGGGAATTTTGTCTTCGTCAAATATAATGGTAAAGTGCCTGACTGTTTTGTCTTTGTAGTCAGATTCTGTATATACTTCTTCTGCAAGGATTGAAATTCCCCTGTCGTCTTTTGCCTGTCCTTTTATGAGGTAGAGTTCTCCGGGAAGCAGATAGGGTTTGTACATTGCCCACACTTTCGGGAAGAGTACAACTTCTAGCTTCGTCACGGCATCTTCAAGGGTTATTATACCCATCGGGTCGCCTTTTTTTGTGAATTTTTCTTTTGCCGATGAGAGCAGTCCCGCCGTAATGAGCGGCTCTTTGGCACTCTGCCACTGTCCGACATTTTTCAGCGGACAGGTGATGTACGGCGCAACAACTTTTTCAAATTTGTCAAAGGGGTGCCCCGAGATGTAAAGTCCTGTGCTTTCTTTTTCGTATTCAAGTTTTTCGCGCAGCGAGAAATCTTCGATGTCGGGCATCTGCGGTATGTCGGCCTCGTTTTCAAAAGTCGCGAAAAGACTGCCCTGCTCTTTGTTTTGGTTTTGACGCGCGGCAATGTCCATGAAAAGCTGCACGGATTTGAGCACTTTGGCGCGGTTAGGTTCAAGGCTGTCAAAGGCGCCGGCTTTTGCAAGGCTTTCGACAACACCTTTGTTTACCTGCCCGTTGGCTATGCGTTTGCAGAAATCCCAGAAGGATTTAAATTTTCCGCCTTCTCTGCGGGCTTCAACTATGCTCGCAACAGCTTTGTCACCAGCTTTTGCTATTGCGGAAAGTCCGAGACGTATAACACCGCCGGTCGCAGAGAAATCTTCCATGGATTCGTTTATGTCCGGCGGCAGAACAGGATATCCGTCGTCCCGCACACGGCGTATGTAGTTTCCGAGTTCTTCCATGCCGTTGCCTATTACACTTGTGAGATAGGCGGCAAGGAATTCCGCAGGGTAATGCGCTTTAAGCCATGCAGTGCGGTAGCTTATGAGCGCGTACGCGACTGAATGTGATTTATTGAAACCGTAGCCCGCGAATTTTTCTATTTTGTCAAAGATGTCGTTTGCCTGTGAGGCAAGGACGTTGTTTTTTGTTGCGCCCTGTACGAATTTTTCGCGCTGTTCGGCCATGACTTCTTTCTTTTTTTTGCCCATTGCCTTGCGGAGTTTGTCTGCCTGACCGAGTGTGTAGCCGGCAAGAATTGACGCGCTCTGCATAACCTGCTCTTGATAGAGCATAACTCCGTAGGTTTCTTTCATGCAGTTTTCAAGCGCGGGATGGAAATATTGCACCCTTTCTTCGTTGTGTTTGCGTTTTACATAGGAATCAACCATTCCACTTTCAAGCGGTCCAGGACGGTACATGGCAACAAGCGCTACCATATCTTCAAAGCAGTCTGGTTTCAAACGTTTGATAAGTTCTGTCATTCCTGCAGATTCAAGCTGGAATATGCCGAGAGTGTCTCCGCGTATAAGCATTTTGAAGGTTTCTTCGTCGTTAAGGGAAATGTCCGTAAGGTCTATTTTCCCTTTGCCGCTGAGTTCAATGTTGCTGAGCACACCTTGAATTGTTGAAAGTGTTTTCAACCCCAGGAAGTCCATTTTTACAAGTCCGAGCTGTGCAACAGGGTCCATGGAATATTGAGTGACTATCTGTTCTCTGTCCTGTTTGTCGAATTTGCGGAGAGGCACCATTTCAATAAGCGGCTTTGGGGTAATTACAACCCCTGCCGCGTGCTGTCCGCAGTGTCTAGCGATACCTACGATAGGTGTGGACAGGTCAAGCAGACGTTTAACCTGCGGGTCATTGTCATAAAGCGCTTTTAAATCAGGGACAGCATCTATCGCTTGAGGTATAGTTTTTATACCTGTTTTGAGTGTGTTCGGAATAAGTTTTGTTACCTTGCGGACTTCAGGCACAGGAATGTCCAAAGCCCTTCCTACGTCTGTAATTGCCGCGCGTATCATCATACGGTCGAAGGTAATGATCTGCGCGACGTGATCTTTGCCGTATTTTTGTACGACGTAGGAAATCAGTTCTTCTCTCTGCTTGTCCGAAACGTCAGTATCGATATCAGGCATGCTTATGCGTTCCGGATTAAGGAAACGTTCAAAAAGCAGCCCGAAGCGCAGAGGGTCAAGCTCTGTTATGCCAAGCGACCACGCGACTAACGAACCTGCGGCACTTCCTCTCCCAGGGCCTATAGGAATTCCTTTTGATTTGCATGCCATTATGATGTCGGAAACGATGAGGAAGTAGCCAGGAAAATCCATGCGCTCTATTACGCTGAGTTCATAGTCTAGACGCTCCTGATACTCTGTGGGCACACTGTCGGTTTTAAGTTGCGCGCGAAGCCCCGCGTTTGCAAGTTTTTTGAGGTGAGAATTGAGTGTCTCTCCCTCAGGAATAGGAAATTCCGGCAGATAGTAGGTGCCTGTGTCGTATGCGAGTTTTACATTGCAACGGTCTGCAATTTTCTGTGTGTTTATAAGCGCGTCCGGCAGTTCATTGCCAAACAGCGCCCACATTTCTTCAGGACTGCGGAAATAGTAGTCATCACCGGTAAATTTGTAGCGGTTAGGATTGTCAACGCTGCTGTTTGTTCCTATGCAGAGAAGCACATCATGCCATTTTGCGTCTTCCTTGTTAAGGTAATGCGCGTCATTTGTCGCAATCAGCGGAAAATTGTGTTCACGGGCAATTTTTACAAGTGCCTTGTTAACGATCGCCTGTTCCGGAACGCTGTTGTGCTGTAGTTCAAGAAAGAAGTTACCGTCACCAAGAATGTCGCGGTACATTTCGGCACACTCTGCCGCGCCTTTTTCGTCGCCGGAAAGTATCATCTGCGGAATTTCACCGGCGAGACAGGCAGATGATGCTATAAGCCCTTTATGGTATTTTGCAAGCAGTTCATGGTCTATGCGCGGTTTATAGTAGAATCCGTCAATATTTGCCAGCGAGTCGAGCATCATAAGGTTGTGATAACCTTCATCATTTTCGGCAAGCAGAACAAGGTGGTTGTTTTTTGTTTTTCCTTCTCTCCGCAGATGCCCCTCAGGGTCAACGTAGAGTTCACAGCCCATAATAGGTTTAATGCCTACCTTGTTGCACTCAAGATATAAATCTATACAGCCGTACATAACGCCGTGGTCTGTAAGAGCAAGGGCGTTCATGCCAAATTCAGCAGCACGCTTTGCAAGATCAGGGCATTTGTTAGCTCCGTCAAGCAGACTGTATTCGCTGTGTACGTGAAGATGTACGAATGGTTTGTCGCTCATTTACTCTGCGTCGCTCTCTCTAACTTCCGAATTTTCGTCTTCAACATAAAGAATATTTGCTCCCGCAAGTTTAAGCATACGGTCAATAGAACTGCCCGATGAACGTTCTTTTTTTGCCGGCGTTTGTTTTACATTTTGCGGCGGGATATCTGTTTTCTGCGGTTCTGTCGGCTTAATTTCAGGCGAAAGGAAATTCTCTGCTGCTTTTTCCTCAACTACAGACACAGCAGGCGTAAAGCCGAAAATTTTGTTTACCGCGTTTGCAAGAAGTTCTGAATTTTCGGGATTTTTAAGGAAATATTCGTTTTTGCCGTTTCTTAGATATTCAATTTTCCAGCCTTCACCGTCTTTTATAAGCTCTGCGTCAAGCAGTGCTGCACAAAGCACCGTTCTGTGCACAGGAAAAGCCTCTGCTAGTTTTGCAAAAACTTCACCGAACGCGCTAAGCTGTCCGCAAAGCGCGGAATCATCATACTCATCTTCAGTCGCAGACACAAACGGAAAAGGCGTTAATTCCTGCACAGATAGTTCTTCATTGCTTTCTGTATTTTCGGCATTTTCTGTCTTTTCGGCAACAGCCGGTTTCACACTGCCCTGCTCCTGCTGTTCGATATCCGCCGACTGCACGGCCTTCTTTTTCTCGTTTTCAAGCACTTCGCTGACTGCGGCAATCGAAATTTCATCATCTGCAAACTGCTGCTCACGCACAGGTTTGATATCTTCGCGAACAACAGTCTGTACATCTTCGGCAGTTTTTGTTTTAACTTCTTTCTGCTTAACTGCCGGGATTATTTCATCATCTACAGCAGATATTTTTGTCAGCCCAAGCAGCACAAGCCCTGTAAAAATTTCTGTTTTCATGCCGTATTTTGCGCGAGGCATAAGTTTGTTGAAGAACTGACAGGCAGCTTTAAGCCGGTCAGTTTTCCAATTTGCGGCTTCTTTAGCGATCCAGTCATGCTCAGCTTCTGACACTTCAATAGCTTCAAAACTGCGCTCTTTCCAAAGTGAGTACATCCAAAGGTCTCTGTATATGTTAAACATGGCCTCAGCAAAGGTTTCAACAGATACACCGCGGCTAAAAGCTTCGTGCATATGTTTTGCCGCAGCCTCAGGCTCTGTGCGCAAAAGTGTAATTAATTCTTCAAGTTCTGTTCTGCTGCTGCCTCCGAGAAGCCCTTTAAGACTCTCTAACGTAAGAGATCCGTTGCCCAAAGCAACCGCCTGTTCGGTAATTGAAAGAGCGTCGCGCAGTGCACCGTCAGCCTGACGCGCGACTTCCCATATCGCCTCTTTCTCAGCGTTGACACCCTCGCGTTCGCAAATATAAGCAACACGGTTTACAAGATCCGACATTGAAATACGGTGGAACGGAATGTGCTGGCAGCGTGAACGGATAGTAACAGGCACTTTGTTAGGCTCAGTAGTGGCAAGAATAAACACTACGTTGGCAGGCGGCTCTTCAAGAGTTTTGAGAAGCGCGTTAAAAGCCTGTTCAGTAAGCATGTGAACTTCATCTATGATATAGATTTTGTAAACGGCATTAAGCGGATTAAGATTTACACGTGATTTAAGGTCGCGAATTTCGTTGATACCGCGGTTTGAAGCACCGTCTATTTCAATAACGTCAAGATGTTCTCCTGCTGCAATTGAAGTACAGTTTGCACATTCACAGCACGGCTCGCTGTTTTCTTTCGGGGAAAGGCAGTTAAGCGCCTTGGCAAGAATTCGCGCGATAGATGTTTTTCCGCAGCCCCTGGGACCTGAAAAAAGGTACGCATGACCGATTCTTTTTTCGTTCAGAGACTGCTGAAGCACTGCAACAGCTGACGTCTGACCGACAACATCAGAAAAATCCTGCGGTCTGTAGCGTCTGTACAACGAAACATACATGAGATATTCCTCCTTTTTTCAATACTATATTTTACAGGAAAAACTGACATTTTGCCCAAAAATTTTCAACTTTGGAGACAATAACAAAAAAAAGAAACTGAATAATCAGTTTCCCTGTTATTACCATATTTTGTGTTACATGAAATAATTGGTAAACGGATTTCTTCCGCGAAGGTTTATCAGATGAGTATTGACAATATCGCGTATCTGCTGAAGCGTCGGCGCCCCTTCCGGCAGTTCTTTTGCAAAAACCAGCGTATAACCGTGCACAGCAAGAGATTTGCCGACTTCCGTATCCATCAGGTAAAAATCGTACGGAGCAAGCTCAACTTCAATATACTCCTCAAATTCCGCCTTCATTTTTTCAAGAAAACGCATATTTGACTCACTGCCGGGTAAAGTAATAATATTAACCCCGTCAACATTGAGATACAGCTTATTCAGATGCACAGACTCTTTTATTTCAAAGCGCAGAACAGAATTTATTTTCTTTCTTTCAGCAGGTATGCCGCGCTGTTTCATATATGCCAAAGCCGCCTCGATACGCTCGTCTTCCTCAGGATGTGTCTGATAAATCCCGAGCTGCGAATAAAAACGCGTGCGTATTGCTTCTGCTTTAAGCAGTTCCATCATCGTAAGCATAGCCGTCGGATTATAGCCTGCCTTGTATAAGGCATCTATTCCGCGTCTGTCAGCCTCTTTTTCAAGCTCAATGGTGTATGAATTTACCATAGCAGTCTGCAAGCCGTTTGCGATAATTGCCGCCCCTGCCCCTGCTCCTGCTACTGCAGCTAAAATCCCGGCAATAGTCACAGCGTTAAGCCTGGCGTTTTTTGCAGTCTGCACAAGTATATGGGCTCTGTCTGCGTGCACAAACTCATGGGCAAGAACTGCGGCGAGCTCATCATCACTTTTAAGCGACTCAAGCATTTTTGTCGTGATATAGGTATAACCGCCCGGCAGCGAAAAAGCGTTAATATCGTCAGACTTCAGGACACGGACTTCATAATTGAGGAGTCTCGACATTTGAGGAATAAGCCTGTTGGCAACGCGTGCGATTTTCCTTTCCAGCTCTATATCCACAACGCGCGGCATAGCCTTTTCGATTTCAGCTGTGTATTTTTTTCCCATTGCAATTTCTTTCGGAATAGTTTTCTCGTCTGGTTGATAAGAAGATGCCGCATCAGCCGCAGAAGTTGTAAAAAAGACAAGGAGCATTGCGGCAGAAATAAATTTAAGAACTTTTTTCACAGCCGCACACTCCCTTCGTTAAAAGCAACAACCTATAATTAACATTATTTACAAATTATTAAGATTTTATAATTTACAAACTGCCCAAAATTAAAATATTTCTGTAACTTGCTGCCAAATAACACATTCAGATTTTATAAATTATATACTATATTCAGCCGCAAAATACAAGGGTATTTATGCCTGAAGAAAAATCCGCCGCGTGCTGCGGCGAGAAATTCAGATTATCGTTTTTGCCAGATAAGGTGGCGGAGTATGCCGTTGTAATCAGAGATTTCTTTTGCAAGCTCAAGACAGGAGGGGGCTTTTTGTTTCAACAGTTCTGCCTGTCTGTTTCCGGCTGTTTCAACACCGAAATAACCGTTTTTCTTTAAAAACACAGGCAGAGTATCAAAAAATAGGTGATATACCTCTACCCCGTCTTTTCCGCCGTTTAATGCCATTTCAGGCTCATATGCGGCAACATCCTTCATAAGTCCCTGTATTTCGTCTTCAGGTATGTAAGGCGGATTGGCAGTTATAAAATCAAAGCTGTTTTCGTATGAAAGTTCCGCAGGGCATGAATTTAGTATTAACTGAAGCCTGTCGTTCAGTCCGTGCAGTTCTCTGTTCTTTTCTGCCCACGCAAGCGCCTCAGAGCTTGCGTCAACGGCTACACATTTTAGGTCAGGACGTTCAAGAAGCATGGCAATTGCTATACAGCCGCTTCCTGTACACCAGTCTGCAAAAATGCCGTTTTGAGGCGCAATTTTCAGCATTTCTTCCGTAAGCAGCTCAGTTTCGGGTCGGGGAATAAGGCAGCCCTGCCCTACTTTAAATTTATAGCCGTAGAATTCTGCTTCGCCGAGTATGTAGGACAACGGTACACGCTGCAGTCTTTTTTCGACACAGGCTTCGGTTTCACACAATTTTTCATCTGAAATTTCCGTTTCACCATGCGCCGCAATATGCGCGCGATCAGCGCCGAGTATTTTTGAAAGCAGTGTATCTACAACATACGCAGGTCTTTCGATACCTGCGCATGTGAGTTTTTCTATTGTTTTTTTCCTGTATTCCCCGAGTTTCATTATACAGCCAGCGTCTTGAGCTTCTCTGCCTGATCAGCTTCTGTGAGGAAGCGGATGAGTTCGTAGAGGTCGCCATCAAGTATCTGGTCAAGTTTATAGAGTGTCAGGTTAATTCTGTGGTCGGAGAGTCTGTTCTGCGGGAAATTATAGGTGCGTATACGCTCCGAGCGGTCTCCTGTACCTACCTGACCGAGACGCTCTGCCGCGCGTTCACTGTTCTGCTTCTGCAGTTCCATGTCATAGAGTTTTGTACGCAGATACTGCATGGCTTTCGCACGGTTTTTAATCTGCGAACGCTGATCCTGGCATGTTGTGACTATTCCTGTCGGAATATGTGTGATACGTACGGCGGAATCTGTCATGTTAACATGCTGCCCGCCTGCGCCGCTTGCACGGTAGGTGTCGATTTTAAGGTCTTCGCTGCGGATTTCGATTTCAACTTCGGCAGCTTCAGGAAGAACGGCAACTGTCGCGGTTGAGGTGTGAATACGTCCGCTGGCTTCTGTTTCCGGAACTCTCTGAACACGATGAACACCGCTTTCGAACTTAAGGTTGCAAAAAGCGCCTTTACCGTCAACACGGAAAATGATTTCTTTGTAACCGCCGATTCCCGTTTCGTTAGACGAAATGATTTCAACATCCCAGCCCTGACGTTCCGCATAGCGCACATACATGCGGTAGAGGTCTGCCGCAAAAAGCGCAGCTTCATCTCCGCCTGCTCCGCCGCGGATTTCTATGATAACGCTCTTGTCATCGTTAATGTCTTTCGGCAGAAGCAGTATCTGAATTTCATGCTCAAGCTCAGGAATTTCCTGCTCAAGCGCTTCACATTCCTCTCGTGCAAGCTCTTTCATCTCGTCATCATCACCGGCAAGCATCTCTTTTGCCTCTTCAAGAGATTTCGTTGCCTTTTCGTAACGGATAAACGCCTCCATAACAGGCTCAAGCTCAGAATGTTTTTTGGCAAGCTGCTGAAGCTCCTCCTGATTTGAGATAACCTCAGGATTTGCCATTTTAGTTTCAATCTCTTTGTAACTGCGTTCTATTTCTTCAAGCTTTGCGCGAAGATCCATGACTTACACCTGCGTTTCCTTTGTAGTTTCCTGTAATTTCTTTTTGTTTTCCCATTCCGCGCTGTTATCTTTTTCAGGGTGCAGCGCAAGGTCAAGGGCTGCTATTGCTACTTCAAGCTGTTCAAGCGACGGAACACGCGTTGTAACATACTGCAGCGTTAGAGCAGGCGCTATGCACACCTTTCCCCAGCCGTCTGACTTTGCCGCCGCACGAATAAATTCGTAAGAAATTCCGATTACAAGCGGAAGCAGAAACACGCGGGAAAACACTCTTCCGTATGCCGTATTAACCCTGATAAACGAGAAAACTATTATACTCACAACAACGACTATCAGCAAAAACGACGTGCCGCAGCGTCTGTGAATTCTTGAATATTTGCTGACACTTTCCGGTGTCAACTCAGCATAATGCTCGTAAGCGTTTATCGTTTTATGCTCCGCCCCATGGTACTCAAATACACGGCGCATATCCTGCCAAAGTGAAATTATGCAGACATAACTGACAAAAACCAACGCTCTGATAATACCTTCAATGCAGTTCTTCCAGACAGCCGAAAGCTGAAGATGCGAGGCTGCAAATTCTGAAAGAAACATCGGCAGGGCGATAAAGAGGCCTACAACAAAAACCAGAGCGAACAGAATTGATGTAACAAGTTCCCACGGTGAGAAAGTGTCTTCCTCACCAAGACTCACCTCTGCAGATATTGAAAGTGCTTTCATTCCAATACGCATCATATCTGCCATAGTCGCGCAACCGCGAATTATAGGCAGTTTCCACACAGGTTTTTCCAGCCATTTTGAAGAAAGCCACGATTTAAGCCAAATAGCACCGTTTGGTTCCCGTACTGCAAGTCCCCAATGCTCGGGCCCCTTCATAAGCACACCTTCAATAACAGCTTGACCGCCTACAGGTATTCTTCTGGCGGCTTCTTCAGCCGCAAAATTAAATGAACGAACAATATTTCTTAACAGTTTCAATCTTCCAACATAGCCTCCATACTCGGATAAGGGTCTCCGCAAGGACGCGCTTCACCACAGCGTCCCTGTGTAACACAAGAAGGACCGGCAAGTGTAAAGAGCTGCGGAGCCGCTTCCTTCGCAAGTTTGCACATCTGCCGCGCAAGTTCGCGAATTTCCCACTGTGCGCGTTTACAGAGTCTGAGCGCGAAGAAATGATGCAGTTCGCGCGCATTCATTGTCACAACAATTCTAGTTTCCATACCGTGCGGAAGAATAAAGCGGGCATCTTCCTTTTCAACGCCGAGTTCAACAAGTTTTGCATAACAGTCAGACGCAGCTTTCATCTGCTCCTCAAACAACTTTACAGCCTCCGGTATTGCTTTAATACTTTCAGGTACAATGCAGAATTGACCGTCCATACTCACATAGCGCTGACTCTGCTGAGAAAAACTTGCAAGACGGTGGCGCACAAGCTGATGTGTCGCAACACGACTCAGTCCTTCTATTGCAAAAGTGAAATTTGCATGCTCAAACGGAGATGCGTGTCCTGATTTACGCAGTCCGTTGAGAAAACCGGTAATTTTGTCCGTGTCAAGATCATCAAAAAGCTCTGCTGCAGTTGAAGCACTATAGCAAAGCTTTGCAGCAGCAGCCACAACCTTTGCAGCATCAGGCGTATAAGCCAGCAGCTTTACGTAAATTGCCATACTACACACTCCCTTTGCGTTGTTTTGCAATTCCTACATATAGTATAGCAAAAAACGCGAAAAAAAAACAGGGAGAGCAAACGCTCTCCCGATTTTTGCGAATAAAAAACTAGTTTGCTTCTTCTTCGGTCGTTCTCTGTCCGTAGTTGATGCCTGCATAGCGCTGACGGAATTTTTCGAGACGTCCGGCTTCAATAACTCTGCCTTTTTTGCCCGTGTAAAACGGATGGCAGGCGCTGCAGACTGAAACTCTCATGTCGCCAATCGTTGAACGAGTTTCAAACGTATTACCGCATGCGCAGGTTACGATGCACTTTTCGTATTTAGGATGGATGTCCTTCTTCATCTCTGTTACACCTCCGAAACATTGTTTCCAACATACAGCAAGAGATTATATCTCGCTTCCTAAAAAAAAGCAACAACTTTTTTTTTGTAGTTAAGCGTCCGCGGCATCACGAGTGGCATCACGACATCACGAATAAAAAATAAAAAAATCACAAACGAAACAATCGTGAGACGGAATTCAGCCTCCCGCTTTTGTATTTTATTTACGCCCGTTTTTGACAGTGTTTACAACGGTTCGCACGGTTTTGGCAAAATATTTCTTTAAGAAATTTTTGTAAAGCGGTTGCTTTTTGTGCCTTCTCGTCGCAGTGTTATATATGGAGACCTCTGTTTCTGAACATCGCGCAAATTCAAAACGGTGAACCACAGCCAACCTACGGGGGGTCAACTACCAGTAACCGGAAAACTTTATGGGCCTTGCGACGATACACGTCTCGTTGACGCCGGGCTTTATGCGAAGAAAGGCTGCCCAAGTCTGAAACATCTTCGTATATTGGGTGAGCTTGACTGAGACACAAACACTTTTTTCAGACCGCGGTTTGAGCTTTTTAGCACTTAGCACACAGCACTTAGCACTTAGCTATGCAGTGGTGAGCGGAAGAAGAAAAGCAAAGCAACAGAACACAATCTGCCGAAAGCGGCGAACTTGAAGCAGAGGGTGGGAAACAAAAACAATAAAATATCGACGCCTTAAAAATTGAAAAATGCCGGCGGGGCATACCCCAACCGGTTATTTTTGCGTGCAAATTTGCGGCTTTTTACTGCCTTTTCGTCCACCGTTCCACACTCCGCATTACAAACAATTTTCACTTTTAATAAAGCCGCGACACAGCACTGCAATCAGTTCCCCGCTTTTGTTATTCTCATACGCTCCAGCGTAAATTGCGGGTTACTTAAAATATTTTTCAATCAGCTTTTCTCTTTCGGCTTCGAGCTGCTTGATACGTTCTTCCGCTTCCGCTTTCTCCTGTTCTTTCTGTTCTGCAAATTCCGCAAACTGATTTTGCAAATCTATAGGCGGGTTGTGTATGGACATATTCTCTATATCATTGGAAAGATTTTTGATATTAGTACCGGTTACATTACTTTCAAAATACTGTCTTGCTTTTTTTGTTGACAACGCGTAATGCAGATAAACAGGGTTGGCAGTCGTCTTTGTCCTAAAAATTCCCATAAATCCACCGGCGAAATACTCTGTATCATACTTTATCAAAGCATTTTTGCCAACATGCTTAATACTCCCGCTTGATAGACAAATAAAAATATCGTTTTTCTTTAGCTTTTTCAAAGCATCAAGCTCAAGTTCATCAGATACATATATTGTTTTCTTCACTTCAAAATCACCATTGAGAGTAATGTTATCAGCAGTAAGGATAGCATTATGTGTTGTTTCATAGCTTTCTGCTTCTTTGGGATACGTCACCCCACGCACGATTGTACATAGATATCGTAACTGTGCAAAAGCATAATCTTCATTCTCAAACATTTCAACAAATTTAGCTTTTATTTCCTCGTCGCATTTGCTGACAACATTTTTGTTTTCCGCGATTTTGCGCTTAACAACGGAATTTTCACTAATTATTTTCTTTTGTGTTTCAAGATTTGGCAGTTCAAGAGTTAGTGCTGAAATACGCTGAATAGATGCCCTGTTGCTCCGCGAAAAGCCTTCGTGTGTTCCTGCAATCTGTAATGCTTCCGCAACATATTCCGGCAATATATTTTCACTGTTGATACGCAATACCCCGCAATGGTCTGTCGGGTAAAATTTGACACCGGATGGAATAACATTGACCATCCAGTCTCCGTCAATGCCCCAAATAACCGACGGCTTGGAAAAATCCTCGCGGTTTAGTTTGTCTATTCTGCCAAATTCCTCAAATACGTTTGCGCTGTACACAGGATATTTCCCGTTATCGGAAATTTCCGTGGAAAGCACCCTGTCGCCAATGGACAGTTCAAATTCTTTACCGTCTAATTTTATTGAGGCGTATCCTTCTTTGCGTTTCTTTTCGCGCAAGCGTACAGTTTTAACTGCTTTATTGAACTGCGCTCCGCTGAAATCCAGCATGTCTTTCAATGGCAACATGTAACAATATTCGGACAGTTCATCAGAAATGCCGTATTTTTCATTAAAGCTGTTGCGAACGGCTTTTGCTATTTTTGTTTTGTCGTTTCTGTCCTGCGGATTATACAATACCCCGCCTAATTTTGTTGTATGTATGCCTTCCTGTCCTTTTCTGTTGCTCCATGTGTAGCCGAGGAATTTTTCCTGTTCTTTCTTGTCAGACGGCGCTGAAATTATCAGCAGGTTTTGTTTGTAGGCAAGCGCGAAGTACGTCAATTTGTCCGCTTCAATTTTTGCGGCATAGTTATAGAAATGCTCGTTATACCATTTATTTTTTTCTTCTTCTGATTTTGAGGCAAAGTTTTTCTGCTGTGTTTTGTTTATGTATTCCGATGATTGTGTGAACGCGGCAACGTAACGGGTAAAGTATTTGTCTGCCGCCCAAGCCGTGTAATTTTCTTCGCGTTTCAGGAATTTAAGGTATTCGTTTTTTTCAACACCTATTTTTTCAAGGTAATTTGCAAATATTTCTTTGTCTTCCCATGCGTCAAGGCTGCCGCCTTCAAGTATAGACTGTACACTATCCGCGACAAGGTCAATTCGTTTCGGCGGTTCATCGTATTTTTCGAGGAAGATTATAACTGTATTTGTCCCCGTGGCTCCAAATGTTTTGTCTCCCATTTGAGCTATGGCGCGGATTTTGAAGTTTTTGAGTATTGTTTCGCGGGCTGCGATAAAACTTTCCTGTTCTTTGTTCAAAACAGAGCTCGGAAGTATGACCGCTGCTATTCCCTTGGGCTTCAAAAGCTGTGCAACGCGTTCGACAAACAGCGTTTCTATTTCCGAACCGTCGTTTGTAATTTTATCCAGTATTGCCAAGCTGTTTTCTTTCAGTTTCAGGTGCGGTTTGAACCCCTTTACGGAATACGGCGGGTTGGCAACAAGTATATCAAAGCTTTCGGGTGTTATGCCCTTTTCTTTGTAATTTTCAAGTCCATCGCCAAATATAATATTGCCTTCTCCTGCTCCGTGCATAAACAGGGCGATTTTTGATACTCTTGCGAGGCGGTAGTCTTTTTCTATGCCGAATATGCTGTCTCTTACCCAATCGCAGTTTTTGGATTTTGCGCTGTCGTTTATGACTTCTACACCTTCCGTCAGGAAATGTCCCGCTCCGCAGGCGTAGTCAATAACTTTCGGATATACTGCGCCTTTGTCGGTGTTGATTATTTTTTCAAGCGGAAGGGCTTCCCACATAAAGCGGGTTACGGGCGTAGGCGTGAAGAATTGCCCCTCGTTCTGTTTGAAGCCTTTATTGAGAAGCTGTTCAAACATATCGCCAATCATTTGCACATTGTTTGAGCCGATTATGCGGTAGTTCTGAAAAAGCTCAACGACCTCAACAAGCACCTTGCCGTTTTGGTAAAAGAGTTCTTCGTTGTGTACGTCTTTGAAGGCAAAATCGTTGTTGGTAAAGAATTTTAGTATGCGAATATGTTTTTTCAGGTCTTCGACAAGTTTTTTGCGTTTCTGTCCCGTGTACTGCTGCACAACTTTTTCCGCGTAGTCGTCTGCAACGTAGAATATTTCCTCACGCATAAAGTCTTTCATTCCGTCTCTGTGCAGACGCTGCAAACGGTCTTGAAGCGATTCGTAGGTGTCTGTTCCAACTTTGTATTGAAATTCCAGTTCATCGTTGTCGCTTTTTTGTATTTCGTCAACAAGTTTGCAGATAAAAAGCGCGACAAGTCTGTTAAAGGCGTTTTCTTTGTCCGATACGTTGTTGTGGCGCAGTATTTCTTCAAATTTGTTGACTATCCCATCGTCTTTTCCAAAGTCTTTGAGGTCTTTTTTGCGGAGCGGTTTTACGCCGATTTGGTATGCCACCGTGTCTGCCCCGAAAATTACGTCTCCGCAGAAACGTTTGTCGTATGTTTCGTCCCACGTGTTAAACAGTTCAATCTCGTTTCGCGCGTTGGCATAGAGCAGGACAGAACTATCTTTTTGCGCGGCAGTTTTTATGTTTTCATCGTCCGTACAGCAGATGCTTGATATTGTATGGGTAACTTTGTTTTCATCTTCCTGAAAATCTGAAGCGTATATAACAAGCCACTTTGTGCTTCTTTCCTGCTGCCAGTAGGAAAACAGCTGTTTGCCGTCGCTTTTTGTTTCTTTTAACGCTTTGTTATACTCCTGCCCCGCTGTTTTGCACTCAATTATTGTCAGTACATTTTTATTGGCAGCCTTAAATTCTGTGTCAGCTTCATACACAATAATATCGGCATAACCGCCTTTGGGATCATGTCCGAGCAGCCAAGGTTTTTCAAGTTCAATATGTTCTGGACGGTAGCCTTTTTCAAGCAGTTTCGTAATACATTCAAGCACAACAAAATTTTCAGGCGCAGAAAAATTGCAAATTGTCTTTCTGTTGATTATTATTCCGGAGTTATCGCCGTCTGCTTGCGGGTAGAATATTTTTCCTTGTTTAAAGTCAACAACTATATGACAGTTGCCAAACTGCGGAAATTTGTGTTCATATATTTTTTTCTTCTTGTCAATGCAGCTGTAACCTATGGCTTTCAGCATACTTTCAAGATTATGCTTGGTAATCATGTCTGCGCCCCCATTTCGGAGTTTATCGCTTCTGTGCTGTATATTTTCGCACAATTCTCCGATTTTGTCCCGTAAATTTTCAGACTGTACAAAAACCGGGCTGAATTGGCTGAATTTGTCGTTCAGCCCGTTAGGTTTTGTTTGATTATTTTAGTTTCAGCATCGGGTTGTTCGTAAGTTCGGAAGTAATTGCGCCGTAGAGCGCGGTGTCCTCTATTTTTGTTATGGTGGTTATCCGCCCTCCTGCGTCTTTTGAGCTTGTTCCGCAGTGGTAGATTTTTTCTTTGTCCGTTCCTTTGTCAATGATTGCGTATCTGTCGTGGTATTTGCCGTTTGTCGTTTTGAGTTCTATTTTTATGTCCGGATATTCTTTGCAGAAGGCGCTGAAGGTGCTTTGTGTCAGTTTGTCTTTTCCGAGATTGTCGCTGAATATGGTAACCTGCACGCCTTTTTTGACCGCACGTAGCAGTTCAAGCGTTTTCAGCCCGATGTAGTTGACAACAACGCATACGCTTTTCTTTGCCGATTTGTAGATTTTCGTGTAGGCTTCTCCCGCTTCTATTTTCTGTCCGTCAAGTATCAGGAAATGTTTATAGCTGTCTGGGTCTATGAAGTTGTCCATTACTTTTTGCAGGTCGCTTTTGATAAT
>JAZUIB010000031.1:0-36569 GCA_045642025.1 Synergistaceae bacterium | reverse complement strand
GTTTCGCCTCCGGCGTTTTTCAATGTCAGCACGCCGCCGGTGTAGGTTGCCGTTGTCACCGCTTTTTTGAACTGTCCGTAGTTCACGGCGTCACCGTCTGATGTTCCGTTTGCAACGTTTGTTATCTTCTGACTGTTCATATTGATTCCGCCGTTGAACGTTGCTGTGGAATTGAATGTCGCAGTATTCGTAAATACTGACGTGCCTCCTACGTAAAGATTTCCTGTCGAGTTGAGCGATGCACCTTTAACCTCTCCGCTTGCCGTTATTGTTTCGGTCGTTATGGTATTAGTCGTAATCGTTTCGGCTTTTACTTCGCTTCCCGCTCCGCCTCCAATAATTTTCGTCACTTCCGACTGCAAATTCGTAACGTTTGTATTAACCCCGTTCACAGTTGTTGTCAGATTTGTAACGTTTGTGTTTATTCCGCTTACGCTACTGTTCAGCGTTGTGATGTTTCCTTCCGCTGTTCCAACACGGGTGTCAAGATTCGTTACGTTCGTGTTAATACCGTTGACTGTTGTCGTTAAATTCGTGACGTTGGTATTTATACCGCCCACCGTTGTTTCAAGCGTTGAGATTTTACCCACGTTCGTTGCGATATCAGCAGTATTTGTCGCAATATTTGCGGTATTTGTCGCTACGTTTTGGTTGGTTGCGTACAACTGACCGCCGTTAACCGCATCTGTTGAGGTTGACGAAAGGTCTCCGGCTTTGACATGCGTCAGCGTTGTGTTGTTTGTTCCGTCTCCGAATGTTACCACCGTTTTTGCCGTGTCGTCATACTCAACGGCGTTTGACAAACTACCACCGGAAATTGCCGCGTCCAGCTGTTTTTTGTTGACCGCGTCATAGTCATTCACGCCGTCCGCAACATTCACAATCTTGCGTTTGAGCGTAGATGAGCCAACCGAAATCGTATTGCTCTCATTTGCGACAGAGCCGTAACCGATAGCCACATACTTATCCGAAACAAATACGCCGTTCGTTGTAATCTTCTTCCCGCTTGCTATCGTGGCTTTTTCAGCGACCACAAAACCGTTGACAACCGTATCTTCGTCTGCGTTGAGTTCGGCTATCGTTGTTCCTCCCGAAACCTCGCCTCCGCCGCTTCCGACATTAACCTTTGTATCGTACTGAGAACTTTCAAAGCTGAGATTAAAATTGTTTCCGAGATCGGCGGTCAAATCCTTGTCGGCATAGCCTGCGGTAAGTATTCCTTTGTCTTTCTGTTCGCTGCCTTTGTGTATCGTGTAGCCTTCTGAAAGTTCGGATGCATAATCCGTTTCTTTATCGCCATTCGCCTGTTCAGCGTAAATAAATATTTTGTCCCCGTCAGACAGATTATCAACATATAGTGTTTTGTTTGTTTCAGTTGAATTATTTGATATTTTTGCGTAGTTGACGAGATTACCGTCCGAATCCTTCGCTATCGCCGACACATAGTTTGCTTTGCCGCACATGATCGCCTGAGAATCGTAAGCTATCTTTGGGTTTAACCAGTCGCTTGTATAATGACCGCTTGACAAATCTATTGTCCCGCCTACGCCGGCAGCAGCCGCAATATCGTCAATACCTGTGCGTTCTTGCGTTACACTTACCATTGTCGGCGCTTTTATGCCTGTCGGATTCGCTGTTGCGTCATATTTATCATACAGCGTCAGCTTCCAACCGTCTAAACCGCTGTAGTCCGCTAACGTAAAGCCATCGTCTGCGGCAACGGCAGATTTGCCGCCTACAGCGGCGGTTAAAATTAAAACCGATTCCTGATTTAGGTTTAAAGCCGTACGGGCACCAGCAGAACCGTAAGATCTGCCAGTACTGCAAGAAACTAGGCCGGCGGCAGTGACGCCATACAAAGACTGATTAGCGTTGCCAGGCGATCGGAGCCCCCAAGAAGAACTATCAATATAAACGCTGGAAGCGCTATTTCCGCCATATATCTTCGCGTGCAGCGCCATTTCTGTCGCAGTTGTTTTTCTCGCATCATCATTTGTAAAGCCGTAACCAGTGTTCTGTACCTCGTCTGCGCTTAACAGGAAGATTTTGTCTGTAGATGTACAACTGCTGTTTCCGTCCGTTCCTCCAGCCGTGTGTGTCGTTTCCGCTATCGCCGCAAGTTCTTTCTCGTTGAATGCATCTCCAGCAAAACCTCCCCACGTCTGCACTGCGCCATCTGCTTTGAAGGTTGTGGCTGTCGTACAGTTCATTGTTCCGCGCATTTCTGACGCATACCACGTATTGTTTACAACACTAGTGTTGGCGTAAAACGCGTCGGCATACATCACTTGATCAGACAAAAGGAAGGTTTTTCCGTCTGCATTTGACAGAACGCGCCATTTAATGCTTTCTTTGTTGTAGTTGTTTTTGTTGAAGACATTTGCGCTACCAGCCGTTGCCGATGAGCTGTAGCCATCGGCAAAGCTCTGCCAATAATTGCCGAAATATATTGTTCCGTCATCTCCAGTTGTTCCGCCTTTGCCGCCGACTATGTACGTTATGTCTGTCAACCCACCAGCAAACGCAGGTGACGCTGAACTGAAAGTGCTGAAAAATAGCGCGACAAGGACAAAAGGCGCCACGGTTTTGCGAGTGCAATATTTGATACTCATTGCGTCAAATTTGTTCTTCCGTAGAAGTCCGAGAATGTGAAACTTTGAATATGTGTTGGGTTTCATTGTTCGTTCACCTTTAGTTATGATTATTGTACCGCTTTAATTTTGATATTTCTCTATCAATGGCTCTAAAACAAATCAAACCATCCTCTGCCATTTTCTTTATGGCAGAGCTGTTTACTGACATATTTCCATTCATAAGATTATGAACTAATTTATTACGTTTATCAGTCCATGTTTGCAATTTGGTCATTGTCAGTAATAAACTCTCTTTGTCTGTACACTGCAAAGTTTCAATTAGTAAATTTACATTTGTGTTTGGCAATGTTTTAGAATTTTTAGTTTCTCGCAACTCAAGCATTGTTTTTATCCAAGCAATTTTATCGCTTATGCGAATATGTCTAGCATTTTCACGTGTGATAATACCAAGCGTCTCACAAAAAGCCTTTTTAGGTTTGTGCTCATCTTTAGTCAGAACTCCAGAATTTTCAAGAAACGACGTTAGTCTATCCTCTATCATCGCATAATCAAGCATCACAACTGCAAGATACATTTTTTTCTCTATAGCTTCTTTACGATAGTCAAACACGCTTTTGTATCGTTTTCCTTTCTCAATGTTCTTTCCCATTACAATCCCCCCGTTATATAATTTTGGTGCGTATTGCCTGTATCTGTTCGCCGCGGTGCGGCGTTTTTCTCTGTCTCGTTGCCTATGATAGACAATTTCTCCCTGCCCGTGTTGGACTCTCTGTCCAAAAATGCATTTTCTCTGGTTAGCCGCTTTATAATTTTTTCTGTTATTTTCCAACAGGAATTATAACATACAATAAAACATATTTTATATTCTAACAGATTTTATGTCAGTAAATATACCCTATTATTTATTAAAATTTATCTTAAACTTTTTAACAGAGAGGTGATGACAATGGCGAACAAGTTAGTGGTGAACAAAAAATTGCGCGGTGAAGACGGTTATAAAACCTTTTCTCTCCGCGTAAAGGAAGCCTCTATTGACAGGGTTGACGTTATAGCAGCACAGACGGGGCGGAGCCGAAATGAACTGATTTGTATGTTTATTGATTTTGCTCTTGAAAATTGCGAGGTTGAAAGTTAAACGGCGCCGGTTTGAAAGGAATTTCGCCGACGCCGTTTTTTTATATATTTCTTCTATTTTTTCATATCTTTACTGCCAAATTGTCCGTTTTTTCTCTGAAATGTTAAATTATTAAGTTACCGAATTGCCGCCACATGGCGAATTGTTTATTGTGTTCTACCCACCTGTATCGTGCTTAGTCTGCCTAACGTACAACCGTGCAGCCGTGTATATTGACTTTTTTCTTTCATCAAGTATAATCTATTCAGATGGTGTTTCGCCACCAATATCCCAAGCGCGAAACCTTAAAGATGGCGTTTCGCCGCCAATATCCCAAGCGCGAAACCTTAATGCAGGAGGGGACTTGTTCCCCTCTTTTTTTGGAAGTGACATGGCCGAATGAACGCGAAGTATGATAATTTCGGATTTTATACGGTTGACACGGCATATCTAAAGTATTTAAACGAAGCTGAGCCCGAGGTTTATTTCAGTACGGCTTCCGATTACAGACGTAAGCCTTTTCTTGGTATTGTCGTTATGATTAACGGTTATTCGTATTTTATCCCCTTAAGCTCTCGAAAGGCGAAGCATACAGCTTGGAAATCGCGCAGCAACGAACATTTCCTGATTTATGAGATTGTTTCCAAGGATACTTTGCGTGATACTGACGTTTTTAAACCTCACAGCAATACAGAGGTCAAGAAACTGTTGGCTGTAGTGGATCTTAAGAAAATGGTTCCTGTTCCCGATAATTTGTATTCTCGCATAAATTTTGCCACGCTTGCCGACGAGCGCTATCGCTCCCTTTTACGAAAGGAATACGAGTTTTGTTTGGAAATCAAGGACGATATTCTGAATAACGCAGATATGATATATACACGGCAAGCGGAAAGCAAGAAAGTATACCCTTTTTATTGCAATTTTTCCAAGCTTGAGAAACTGTGCGATGAATATACACAGAAATGACAACTAAATATTCACATTTTTGCGCCGGTTTGAAAGGAATTTCGCCGACGCCGTTTTTTTATATATTTCTCTATTTTTTTATATCTTTACTACCGAACTATCCGCTTTTTTCTGAATTGTTAAGTTGCTAAATTGCCGAATTACCGCCGCCGAGGCGGATTTTTTATTGCAGTTTTCGTATTGATTTTATTCATAAAAGCAGTATAATATCCATTGAGGGTAGCAATATCCTTGGTGAGAGAGCACCATAAAAAGTTGGGCTGTGTATGGAGCAGGATAATATCCATAACGTTTGGCGTTGTACGCCTCACCGCCCGGCAGCAGGGATAATGTTGCAGTCCACACGGAGGACTTAATGATTTCCGTAACTGTTTCGGCATTCAAACAGTGCCTCGGCTGACAACCAGCAGAAAACTCTCTCTTTATTTTAGAGAAATGGCTTCCATTTCTTGACTGTGCGGTATTAAATGTTTATAATACACTCAGTTAGTTAGGGCTGGTCGAGAGACCCTGGTCCACCTTCGGCGGGGAAATTCCTCGCCATTTTTAATATGAGGTACGTTATGGCTGAAAACCTGTTAAGTATTTTTATAGATGAATCCGGCGATTTTGGCTCTTTCAGACAACATTCGCCGTACTATTTTGTTTCTTTGGTTTTCCATGCTCAAAAAACTAATATTAGCCTCGAATTGACCAATTTCGAACGTTACATATCAAGTTTAGGTTACAAAAAACATGCTCTGCATACAGGTCCGCTGATTCGACGAGAGGCAATATATATTCACGATGACCGCACAGACAGACAGCATTTGTTTAATGCCCTATTCAATTTCACGCGCAACGTCAGCATCAGTTACTGGACTGCTAAGGTTAATAAGCGCGAGTGTCCTGACGAAGTGGTTATGACTTCAAAGTTGTCAAAGGCTTTGGCGGATTTTTTGCGTGAACACGAAATCTATTTGCGCAGTTTTGACAAGGTTATTGTCTATTATGATAACGGGCAAATTGAACTTACGAAAATTTTGACTTCAGTCTTTACAACACTTTTTACAAATGTAGAGTTTCATAAATCTGAACCTGTTAAGTACACACTTGCACAGGTCGCTGATTTAATCTGCACTATGGAACTGCTCGCCCAAAAAGCAGAACTTAAGTGTTTCTCAAAATCCGAGTTGGATTTTTTTGGCAGCATACGGGATTTTAAAAGAAATTATCTCAAACAGCTTCGCAAGAAACGATTGTAATTCATACATAAGTTGATGCTATTTAATACCGCTCCTTGTTTATAGACAACAACGTTTTTTTTCCACGTCCGCAACCCCCTAATACAAAAAAAATGCGGAATCCGCATTTTTTTTTGTATTAGCGATTTTACACTATTCAGCCATGATTTTCAATGCTATGAGTTTTATGCCGCGCAAAACATCTGACAACTGACATCATCTGACAACTGCAACATATTATATATTCCCAAAAAGTGAACTTTGTACTTTTAAGGCGTTATTCAGCGGCATAATTCTACTGTCGTTTTGTCTGCCGTTTTCTGAATTGTTAAGTTGCTAAATTGCCAAATTACCGCCGCCGAGCCGGATTTTTAGCATTAAGCGATAAGAATAAGCAGTTAGCTGACGGCTGTAACTCCAATAAAAAATCCCTTCCGTACGGAAGGGATTAACAGTTTAATGCGCTGACGTTTAGATTCTGCCTGTTGCGCGGAGAACAATTTCCGCGATAACTGCTGAGCCGATAAATGTTCCTATGAAGACAAAGAGTCCGACAAGGATGATTTTCCAGCCCTGTTTTTTGAGCAGTTCCGTGTCTTTGCCGATTGCCAGTCCGGCGTATGCAAGTATCGGCGTGCAGAGAACCATGAAGTTGACTTTTTTGACTGCCGCGGTGATAAATTCAGCGCCTGGGAATCCAGGAATTGTCATAATGCAGCCGAGTGTTACTATGTAAGCGACTGTCGGAAGACCTTTCCACGGAATGATATGCGCAATGATTATACCGAGTACAACTATTACAAGCAGCAGCAGTATCCCTGGAATTGCCGCAAGGAAGCCTTCCTGGAAAGACTGCATGAGCGTGTAGGATTCTTTGCAGTTTCTGATCCAGTTCATCCAGTTGCCGAAAAGCGCGATGATTGTGAATAACGGGAGGAATTTTGCCATTTGACGATAATTCATAATATTACCTCCTACTTCTTTGTCGAATAGACGTTGTCATCAGCCGCAGGAACGCTCGGGGCATCTTTTACGCCCATTTTGCGGACGAGCCAGTTTGAAATCGGCAGGCTGAGGAATACGCACATATATGTTCCGTCAAGTCCGGAAAGCATGTTACTTGCCGCAGCGTAGGCAGTAAGTATTTCTTTTTTCGCAGGGAACATTTCGGTAAGAGGCGCAAGCGCGGCGGTCATCATTGACGCGCTTCCGGTGCCTGTCGCCATTGCAAGTGCTTCCGGTGAGAAGAACCAACCCATTGTTGAAGCGATTACAGAGCTGAGAAGGCTGCAGAATATTGCGCCGAAAACTGTGCCTGTGATGTAAACTCCCATAACGCCGAAGCCTTCCGGTGAGTTGAGTCCGTATTTTTCACCAATGATTGCAAGGTTCGGTTCACGAGCGTTTGAGAATGCTGCACCGACGGCTTCACGGCGAAGTCCGAGAATTACCGCAACAGGAATACCAAGGAAAACTGTGCCGATGTTGCCGAATTCCTGAAGCACGAGCGCGGCGCCGTTTTTCATAACTTCAAAGAAGTTAGGTCCAACCAATGTTCCGTAGCGTGCCATGAGAAGGAAGAAGGTTACACCTACGAGTGATGATGCCTGATACATATCATCTTCGTTAAGCACCTTGAATGACTTGATACCGCAAAGGGCACCAAGCATAAATGAATAGAGAAGAGGAACCAGAACAAGCATGGCAGGGCCAAGTTTGAACTTCCATGTTCCTATCAGCTCTGCGGCAATCGTGAGAATGAGTGCAAGAATATGCAGCTTCTTATTGCGCAGCGCCTTTTCGACGAGTTCCATAAAAAATCCCCCTTTATAAGTTTTTTCTATATTTCCGAGAAGAATCTGCGGTCGGCTGCTTCCGTATATTCTTCTTTTGTATAGACAGGTTTGAAGTTCGCAAGAATTTCTTTTGCTTTTGCAGCGTCGTCGTCAAGCAAATCAACTATTGACATAAGTATTGCTTTTGCAGGCGTAAGCACTGCCGCCTCAAAATCAAGCACTTTGAAATCTTTTGAATGATACGCGCCTTCAACTCCTCCGCCGAATGGGTGAATTGCAGGCATTATGTGCATTACATCGCCCATGTCGGACGAGGCGGCGAAAATGGTGTCCGCCTGAACGTTTTCGCGTCCGACAAGCGCAACGGCGTTTTCTTCAAAAACTTTGTTGAATTCTGTCGACGGAACAAACGGCATATCCCCTGGGAAGGAGTTAACCAAACATTTTGCGCCTAGCGCTTCTCCGCCGGAACGGAATGCTCTGATAACCTTGTCGAACACTTCATCGATTTTTTCTGCCGTTGTGGCGCGTACGTAGCCTTCAAGCCGCACATCGTCGGGAACGCAGTTGACAGTATCTCCGCCTTTGGTGATTATGAAATGCACGCGTACTCTGTCTTCGTCTCTGAAGGTCTCACGCAGAGCATTGACAGCGTTGATACCTGCAACCGCCGCGTAAAGTGCGTTAATGCCTTTGTCGGGAGCTGCCGCCGCGTGTGCCTGGCGTCCAACATATTTGAGCATAAACGTGCGGAAACCGTTGCCGCCCTTGGGTATTGCAAAGCCGGGGCCTTTTATGTCTTCACCGGCATGTATCATTACTGACATATCAACGTCATCAAGCACGCCAAGCCTGATCATTTCAGGTTTGCCGCAAAGATATTTGATTTTTCCTTCTTGGCGCATTTCATTTCTTTTTGTAATTTCGATAAATTCTTCCGCAGGTGTTGCTATAAAGGAAACCGCTCCGGAAAGATCTTTAATTACGTCTGTTTTTGCAAGAGCCGCTGCAACCGCAAGAACTATTGAAGTCTGAAGGTTGTGACCGCAGGAATGTGAGGCGCCTGTTATAGGGTCAGCTTGAGGATGTGCCGCGCAGGGAACTGCGTCAAGCTCGCCTAAAACTCCTATACGAGGGCCATCTCCTTTGCCTGAAATATCCGCGCGCAGACCTGTTATTGCAAGTCCTTTGTCAACCTTAAGTCCAAGTTTTTCAAGGGCGTCCGCAAGCATTTTTGATGTACGGTTTTCACTAAAACCAAGCTCGGGATGAGCTGCTATGTCATCCGCATAGCTTTTAATATCCTGAGCAGCCGCATCTACTGCCGCGCACAACAGCCTCTTCATATTGTCTCTCGACACCCTGAACACCCCACTTTACTATAAAAAGATTTAAAAAGATTTTAGGTATTTTACTATAAAGATTCGTTGCTTGACAACTTTTTTGCACTGTTTATAATCTTTTTTAAGACTATTTTTACTGAAAGGCACATGATTATGAAAGCAGCAGCAATTCAGCTTCAAGTTGCAGACAAAAAAAGCAAAAAAGATGCCATTAAACATGCCCTTGATATGATTGACACCTGCAAAGGCGCAGACTTAATCGTTCTGCCAGAACAATGGAATATCGGTTTTTATAACTTTGACAATTATTACACCCTTGCAGAAACGGACAACGGCGAAACTGTATCTGCAATTTCTGCAAAGGCGAAAGAACTCGGCAGTTATATATATTCCGGCACTTTTGTTGAAAAACGGGGCGAAAAATATTATAACACTGGGATTCTTTTTGACAGAAACGGCACTGCTGTTGCAAAATATAGCAAAATTCATCTTTTCGGATTTGAATCAAAAGAGCATGAGCTGCTGACTCCTGGAGATAAAATTACAGTTGCAGACACGGAATTCGGACGTATAGGCATTGCCACCTGCTATGACCTGCGTTTTCCGGAGCTTTTCAGAAAAATGACACTTATGTACGGTGCTGAATTTTTTATAGTTTCCGCATCATGGCCTGCCGAACGTCTTGAAGCATGGAGACTGTACTGCAGAGTTCGCGCAACTGAAAATTTCTGCTGGCTTATTTCTTCAAACTGCACCGGAAATTACGGAAATATTAAAGGCGGAGGAAACGGCATGATAGTTTCTCCTAAGGGTGCTGTTATTGCTGACAGTGGTTTTGACGAAAGTATCGTAGTTGCAGAAATCTCACGTGAAGAAGTAGTTCAGTGCCGCAGCAGTTTTTGTGCGCTTGATGACGTAAAACTTATATAAATTTACATTATATTTTACACAATTTATTATATGAGGGGTGCTGCAAATGTATAAGCTCTGGAAAAATCTTGACGAGCTCAAAAAACTTGAATGGGTGGAACTTTCACATCTCATGAATAACGACAGTCCGTACTGGAGCGGAATTCCAGAAGGCGCCGCACAGCTTGGAAATACGCTTTTTGACTGGGGCAATCCTATGCTTGAATGTGAAATCCAGCAGTTTAAATTTCCCGGTCAGTTCGGCACTCATATCGACTTTCCGGCTCATTTTGTAAAAGGCGCAAAAACGGCAGAAAGTTTCTGTATGAAAGAGGCCGCTTTTCCGCTCTGTGTAATAGATATTTCAGCAAAGGCCGCAAAAGACCCGCATTATGCCGTCACAGTTGACGACATCAAAGAGTATGAAACAAAATACGGAGAAATTCCGGAAGGTGCTTTTGTCGCTTTGAGAACAGACTGGTACAAAAATTGGCCTGATATGGATGCCATGTCAGGCATAGATGAAAACGGCGGAGAAAATTTCCCTGGCTGGTCGCTAGATGCGGTTAAATATATTTATGAAACCCGCAGGGCAGCAGCAAGCGGACATGAAACGCTCGATACCGATGCTTCTGCCGAGGCGGCAAAAGCCGGCGACCTTGCCTGCGAACGTTATATACTTTCCAGCGGTCATATGCAGATTGAAGTTCTCTGCAACTTGGACAAACTCCCTGCTGCAGGTGCTATTCTTTTTGCTTCGTGGCCCAATTTTGAAGGCGCAAACGGGCTGCCCTGCAGAGTGTTCGCAGTCTTTGAAAAGTAGCCAATCAATGGCGGAAAAAAAGAAGCCGCAAGGCTTCTTTTTATTTTTTATGGTCGGGATGGTCGGATTCGAACCGACGACCACCTGCACCCCATGCAGGTACGCTAACCAGACTGCGCTACATCCCGTCTAAAACAGTGTGTATAATACATCTGACAGACGATTTGGTCAAGTCAAAAAAGAAAAAAGCCTGACCGGAGTCAGGCTTTAACTAATAACAAGACTATTTCTTTTTGTTGACAATGTCTTTGAGTGCTTTGCCAGCGCGGAATGCAGGAACTTTCTTTGCAGGAATTTTGATGGTTTTCTTGGGGTCCTGCGGGTTACGGCCTGTACGAGCTGAACGTTTGTTGACCTGGAATGTGCCAAATCCGACGAGCTGTACTTTTTCGCCTTTTGCAAGCTGTGCTGCTATTGTGCCAAATGTTGCCGCAACAACTTCGGTTGCTTTTTTCTTTGTGAGTTCTGCTTCTTTTGCGACTGCATTGATGAGATCTGTCTTTGTCATTATGAGTTGCACCTCCGTATATTTGTGTGTTGCCTGTTACCAACTGGACTTATTTTATACTCAAAAAATAGCGTAAGTCAAGTCTTTATCTGCAAAAACAACATAATTTTTATGCTATTTTCTGTTATTTTTGAAAAATTATTCGTTTTGGGCACCTTTTTCTCTCATAAATATCTTGAGCGGGACCCCGCTGAAGTCTCCAAGCATCCGCAGACAGTTGTCAAGGCGGCGCTTAAATGATGCTGAACAGAGCAGCGGATTGTTTACGAAGAAAATAAATGCCGGAGGTGCTCCATTTGCCTGTGTACAGTAAAATATTTTGAGGCTGTGCCCTTTTCCGTCACCGGGCATCTGTTCAAAGGCAAGCGTTTCACGCACCAGTTTGTTAAGTTCTGATGTTGATATTCTGCGGCGCCTGTTTGCTTCAACTTTAAGAATATATTCCGGCAGTTTACCAAGACTTCTGCCTGAAAGTGCCGAGATGTAAACATGCGGCGCATGCTTTGCGAACGGATATTCATCAAGCAAAAGTTCTGTCATTGCGTCACCCTGCGCTTTTTTGTTTTCAAGGTCCCACTTGTTTACGACAAGTATTATCCCTTTTCCACGTTCAAGCACCTGACCGACAAGTCGTTTATCCTGCTCTGTTACAGGATCCTGCGCATCAAGCATCACAAGCGCAATGTGGCAGCGGTCTATTGCCTGATATGTGCGGACATTGGAATAATATTCTATGTTCGTATCAACTTTGCTCTTGCGGCGAAGCCCTGCAGTATCAAGAAAACGCAGTTTGACTCCATTGTATTCAATGACAGAGTCAACTACATCACGGGTTGTACCGGCTATATCACTGACCATTGACCTGTCATCTCCGACAAAACGGTTGAAAAGTGATGATTTGCCTACATTCGGTCTTCCGACAAGAGCAACTCTGATTTCGCCTTCTCTGTCCTCGTCAGTACCATTTTCAGGAAGATGTGCAACAACAGCCTCCATCATTTCGTTAATGCCTGAATTGTGTTCTGCGCTTGTTGAAAAGGCCTTTTCAAAACCAAGTGTGTAAACATCGTAGAAGGTCTGTTCTTCCAGTTTAGTGCTGTCAAGCTTGTTCATAGCGACAACAACGGGCTTTCCGCTCTTACGAAGTTTCAGCGCTATCTCTTCGTCAACCGGAGTAACTCCGTCGCGTCCGTCAACAACAAAGATAACGGCATCACTTTCAGCAAGCGCAAGGTCAACCTGTTTTGCTATTAGGTCCATAAAAGGATGCTCTGTTGCAGACATAATGCCGCCTGTATCTACAACATAGAATTTTTTGCCAAGCCATTCTGCTTCACCGTACAGTCTGTCTCTTGTAACCCCGGGCTGATCATCAACTATTGCGGCGCGCTTGCCGAGTATTCTGTTAAAAAGCGAGGATTTGCCCACATTAGGGCGTCCTATCAAAGCAACTATACTCATTAAGTCTCTCCAGTTTAATTTTTAAAGCTGTGAACAGGCGCAGGAATTCTGCCACCTCTGTTGATAAATTCTTTACAGCTGAAACTGTTTGTTTTCATTATCGGCGCATATCCGAGAAGGCCTCCGAAGGTAACAATTTCACCTTCTTTTTTGCCGTAAACGGGAATAACTCGCACTGCGGTAGTTTTGTTGTTTATCATGCCTATTGCCGCTTCATCGGCTATTATACCTGATATTGTTTCTTCGGGAGTATCTCCCGGAATTGCAATCATATCAAGCCCCACAGAACACACACAGGTCATTGCCTCTAATTTTTCAAGTGTCAGGGCACCTTTCTGCGCAGCCTCAATCATTCCTCTGTCTTCGCTCACTGGAATAAATGCACCGCTTAAGCCTCCTACGCATGAAGAAGCCATTATGCCGCCTTTTTTGACATTGTCGTTGAGAATTGCCAAAGCCGCTGTCGTTCCATGGGCACCTGCTTCTTCAAGCCCCATTTCACGGAAAATTTCTGCAACAGAGTCTCCGACAGCAGGCGTAGGCGCAAGTGACAAATCTATAATTCCGAAAGGCACTCCGAGCCGTTCTGACGCTTCACGCGCCACTAGCTGACCAACACGCGTAATTCTGAAAGCTGTTTTTTTCACAGTTTCGCAAAGTGTTTCAAAATCTGCGCCGTGAATACTTTCCAGTGCTTTTTTCACAACGCCGGGACCGCTTACACCTACATTTATAGCAGAATCTCCTTCTCCTGCACCGTGAAACGCGCCTGCCATAAACGGATTGTCTTCCACAGCATTACAGAACACTACAAATTTCGCACAACCAAGAGAATCGTTGTCTTTGGTGTTATATGCAAGTGACTTTATAATTCCGCCCATCTGCTTTACTGCATCCATATTGATGCCTGAGCGGCTTGAGCCAAGATTGATTGACGAACAGACACGTTCTGTAACAGCAAGGGCATCCGGAATAGAGTTTATAAGAATCTGATCAGCTTTTGTTATACCTTTCTGCACAAGCGCAGAAAAACCGCCGACAAAATTAACGCCGATTTCTTTTGCTGCTCTGTCAAGTGTTTCTGCTATTTCGACATAGCAGTCCGTCTCACATGAGGATGCGGCAAGCGCGACAGGGGTAACTGAAATTCTTTTATTGACAATTGGAATACCGAATTCAAGCCCTATTTCATCACCTGTTGCAACAAGTTTTTCCGCTTTTTTAGTGATTTTGTCATAGATTTTTCCGCAGAATTTCTTAATGTCCGAATCGGCACAATCAAGAATGTTTATGCCCATCGTAATAGTACGGACATCAAGATTTTCCTCGCGGATCATTTGGTTGGTTGCTCTAACTTCATGTCCAGTAATCATTGTTATATCCTGTGCATTGCCTCAAAAATTTCCGTTCTCTGGAACTGTATGCGAAGTCCAAGTTCACCAGAGAGTTTTTCAAGGTCGGCGGCGATTTCGGCTGGCGTACAGTTCATTTTTGAAATATCCACAATCATTAACATGTCAAAATAACCGTCAATTATTGTCTGTGATACTTCAAGTATGTTAATGCTTTTTTCGGCAAGATGCACAGCAACTGATGCGACAATGCCTACTTTGTCTTTGCCAAGTACTGTTATTATTGCCTTCATGTTTCTGCCTCCTTAATTAAGTTTTAGGAAAACCTTAGGCATTCCTCTGCGTGTATTTTTTATGTCATAATAGGGCGCAAGAATTTTCCTCAATTGAGCAAACTGTTTCGTACGCACGATAAAGCGGTCTCTGTCGTCACCTTCAATAAATTCCATACCGCATCTTTCAAGCTTTTCAGCAAAATATTTCCCGCTGTTTTTTGGCATCTCTATCTCAAGCATGGGGATAAAGGGCGGCAATTCAAATTCACTTCGGGTTTTCAGTTCTTGCTTCCAAAAAATATTCCAGCCCCTTTTAAGCCCTTCCTGCCACTCTTTCCCGGGCCTGCGGCTTTGGACTACAACTGTACGTCCGTCAGGATTTATTCCCCGCCACGCAGACTCCCAGAGCAGCCCGAATGCTCGTTCTTTCGAATCATAATCTTCACCGCGCGCCTCAGCATCCGCATCAATCCATCCTGCCATTCCGCATTCAAGTGAAGATGCAAGAGAAAGTATTTTACGAGTACCTATTATTACGGCGCCGTCAGGATATCTTTTAGTAATTTCCGTAACAGACGGCATTTTTTCATCTGCCGTCAACACTTCGCCGTTACAACAATACTTGAGTACAGGCAAGGCTTTTTCACAAAGAGCCTCAATACCTGGACGCACCCCTTCGAGAAATCTTCCGCCGCATACCGGACAGTTTTCCGGAAGTTCACTTTCTTCACCGCAGCCAAGACATACTAGCTTATTTTTTTTTGCTTCCCAGCGAAGTGTTCTGCCACATTTTCCACAGTGCAGAGACTCTCCGCATTCGTCACAGAAAACCTCTCCGGCAAAACCTTTGCGGTCTAACAACCAAAAGGCGAACTTGCCGTCTTTCAGTGTACGGATTGTTTCACGAAGCAGCGGTTTGCTGATTACTATGCCATCTTTGAGACCCTTTACCTCAAACTCTGAAGCATCGTGTAAATCCACAAACACCAGTCTTTTCTGTATATTTTCACTGCCTTGTCCGTATTGAGCAGCAGCCTTTGATGACGGATAACGTCCGCCAAGCCACAACTTTGCGCCGGCAAAACGCGCACGTACGGCAAGCAGTGAACGAATGTTGCACACCGGGTATTTATGTGTAACCCATGCACCGCTTTCTTCTTCGTCCACAACAATTCTGGATATATTTTTCAGCGGAACAAACGCTGCCGCAGGCGAGCCTACAATAAATTTATATTTTCCGTTTCTTGCCGCTTTCCAGCAATTCCACTGCTTCTTCTGATTTGTCACCGGGAAAAGAAGTCCTTCTGCTTTTGCGGTTTCAGGAAGAATACTCCAGAATGTTTTTGCCGCATCAACTTCCGGGAATAAAAAAAGTGTTCCTGAAAAATCGCCTGACTGGACAATGTATTCAGCATACCGTTTTTCATCACGCGGTTCGTAAAAATATTTCACGGTACTGAGTGAAGAGACGACCTGATTTTCATACGGCAACAGTTTTTCTTCGGTGAAAAATGCTGATGGAAGCAAACATTTAGCGGCAGTCCCGACTCCTGTAAACCAGTTTTCGCCGAAATATTTTATAGTTTTCCAAAGTTCGCAGGGAAGCACAGGGGCTTCATCTGTAATTTCTATAATATCCTTTGTTTCTTTAACCGCGCCGTCAAATTTATCATTAACAACAATACCTGTGCGCATACCCCTGCCAAGCATTACTCTTACGCGCACTCCCTCCGGAAGTTGTTTATCCGAATTATAGGAAAGCGCTGTCCACCATGGTCCTGGAAGTGCAACAGAAATTAGATGCATTTTACGCCAGTTTCTTAACAGTGGTGTCTATAATGGCGGCGGCGACATCTTCTTTGCTGCCTGACACTTCAGTTTTAGCACCGTCCGATGAAATAATGACAACAGAATTTGTATCACAGCCAAAGCCAGCATTCTGCTGGAGAATATTGTTAACAACTATAACATCAAGATTTTTTGAACGTATCTTCTTTTCCGCATTGACAAGCAGGTCATCCGTTTCAGCGGCAAAGCCGACAAGTATCTGTCCGGAATGCTTGTTTCTGCCAAGTTCACACGCTATATCCTTATTCTGAACAAATTCTATTGAGACCTTATCTCTGCCTTCACGTTTTATCTTGCTGTCTGACCTCTCCACCGCACGAAAATCTCCGACGGCAGCCGCCTTAATGATAATATCCGCTCTCTGCCCGCGCGTCATGCATGCGTTGTACATTTCTTCAGCAGTTGTAACTGAAATTTTTTCAATCTGCGGCACACAGTCAAGTGAGCACGGGCCAGAAATAAGCGTAACTTCCGCACCTCTGTACCATGCGTTTTTTGCAAGAGCATACCCCATTTTGCCGCTGCTGGGATTGCTTATGTAACGCACAGGATCAATATACTCATGCGTTGGTCCCGCAGTAATCATTACTCGTTTACCGATGAGATCTTTTTTCGGATATAATGCGCGTCTCACGTTTTCATAAATTGTTTCTGCGGACGGCAGTCTGCCCTTTCCTTCTGCACCGCAGGCAAGCACGCCCTCATCCGAGTCAACTACCGTGTAACCGAGTTCTTTGCAGATTTCTATATTTGTGCGCGTAGTCTGATGGGCCAGCATATTGCTGTTCATTGCCGGAAAAAGCACCACAGGCTTTCTGCAGGCAATTAACGTAGCACCTAGTAACGTACTTGAGTCTCCTGTTGCGGCAATCCTGAGAGCATTTGCCGTACACGGTGCTATAACAATAACATCTGCCCACTGGGCAAGAGAAATATGCGGGATTTTAAATCCACAGTCTGACGACATAAAATCATCTTCACGCCAGACCCTCCTGCCGCTCAAAGAAGACAAAACAAGCTGACTCACAAACGCTTCAGCCTGTTTAGTGAGTATCGTTTCAACCTCGCAGTCCTGCTTAATCCAGCCATGGAGAATATCCGGCGTTTTATAGGCCGCGATGCCTCCGCTTATTGCAAAAAGAATTTTCTTATTCTTCTGCACTTTCTTCCGCGACTTTAATCGGTGTCATCTTATAACTGACTCTGCCCTCTGTAACATCTTCCATGGCTTTGGTAATGAATTTTTCATCATAGCCAAGCCCTGTGCCCTTTCTGTCACTCAACTGGCGTGCACGCTCAGCAAGAATCAGTGTAAGAACATATTTGTTTGGGATATCGCGTTCGGCATAAACCTTTTCAATATCTGTGCAAATCATTGGGTTTCCCTCCTGTATGAATTAATTAACTGTATAAATTCTTCAGCTGCTTTCTCTACCGTATTATTAACTATTGTATGGTCATACTTCGGTTCACAGGCAAGTTCTTTCTTAGCATTATCAAGCCTTGTGATAATATTTTCTTCGCTGTCAGTTCCTCTGCCTCGCAGTCTTCGTTCAAGTTCTTCAAAAGACGGCGGTGCAAGAAAAACAGTTATTGCTTCCGGCATTTTTTTCTTAATCTGTAAAGCACCCTGAACATCTATTTCAAGCATTAAGTCATTTCCGGATTCAAGCACATTTTCCACAATATCGCGGCGTGTTCCGTATAAATGTCCATGTACATCAGCCCACTCCAAGAAAAGTCCTTCTTCTATCAGCCTGTGGAACGCCTCTTCTGATAGGAAATAATAATCCTTTCCAGCAACATCCCCTAAACGAGGGGCTCTCGTTGTACAAGAAACCGAATACTCCAAATTGCCGATACTATCAAACACACGATTTCTTACAGTACCCTTTCCAACACCTGACGGTCCAGAAAAAATAAACAGATGTCCTCTCATTTATATACCTCGTACATTGTCGCTCTCTGTTTGTGATACGCAAATGTCCTATAACTTCAAACTTTGTTTCGCTGCCGCAATTGGTAATTGCTAATTCATATTTGGCAGACTGCTTCTATATGCTTTTGCTTTGTGTCTCAGCCGTACAGATATTACTCCAAGTTTTGTATCTGCTCTCTTACCATTTCAAGTTCAGATTTTGCCTCAACTGCCAGCCATCGTATTTCTGAGTCTGCTACTTTCGAGTCGAGCGTGTTTATTTCTCTGTTAATCTCCTGTGTCAGAAAATCAAGTTTTCTTCCGGACGACAAATTTTCCTCTCCCGTAAGACGGAATTTTTCAATATGGCTTTTCAGACGCGCGAGTTCCTCTGCAACGTCCCACTTGTCTGCCATAATCGTAACCTCCTGAAGGAATCTGTTTTCTTCAAGATTTCCGCCAAGTTTTTCGAGCGTTTCGGAAATCCTTGCACGCACGGCGGTAAATGCCCCGTCACGCGCAATCTGCCATCGCGCTGCAATCCTTGCCACGAGTTTTTCTATATTTTCAAGATGCAGAAGCACCTCCTCGCGAAGATGACCTCCCTCAAGCGCTCTCATTTCCTGCCAGCCGCTGACACCCTTTTCAATCAGCTCTGTGAAAGTTTCTTCAAGTTTATAAATTTCGTCGTCTTCGCCGACTGTCGGAAGTTCAAGAACTCCGGGCAGAGTAATAATTCTTTCAAGCTGCAGTTCATTTTCCTGTCCCAACTCTTCCTTAAGCGATATTAATTCGTTGCAGTAACTGTCAAAAATCTCTCTGTTAAGCCGTGCTTTTTTGAAATCCTGCGCCCAGAAAACCTCAACTCTTGCCTGCACTTTCCCGCGGCGGAAAGCAGAGCGAAGTTTCTGGTGAAACCACGGTTCCCAGCCAGCAAAATCACGCGGCAGTTTCACCGTAATCTCCTGATATCGGTGATTTACGCTTGAAAGCTCAAGATTAAGCGTTCCCCACGGACGCTGAATTTGTGTTCTGCTGAAACCGGTCATACTGATATACATATTAACTACACCTCAATTCCAAAACCAAATAAAGACCGAACAATTAACAAATAAGAATTATTTAGCACTATATTTCTGCTCACCTAATGCTGAAAACTCCTTTTCAACACTTTGGGCTGCACAGCTACACACCAACTCGCCTATATCTCCGTATTCATGGTATCCTTTGCTAATCGCACAATTTCGCTGACCACCTGCTCTGCGCTCATATACGTTGAATCAAGTAAAACACAGTCCTCAGCAGGCATAAGCGGTGATACCTCGCGTGTCATGTCATACTCATCACGGGCAATAACCTGTTCAAGAATTGCATCATAATCGGCATTTTCGCCCTTTGCTATACGTTCCTCATAACGTCGTTTTGCACGTTCTTCCGCATTGGCAGTGAGAAAAATCTTCAAATCGGCATTTGGATAAACAGTAGTACCCATATCTCTTCCATCAGCAACAACACCATTTTTAGCCTGTAACCGCTGAATATCAAGAATAGAATCACGAACAAGTTTCAACGCGGAATAAGGCGATACATTCTTGTCAATTTCTGGCGTGCGAATTTCTTTTGAAACATCCCTGCCATTTACAGAAATACTGCCGGATTTAATTTCAAAAAACAGACTTCCCAAAGCCGCTTCAAGAGCACTGCTTTCCTCTGCCGGAATACCTGCACAAAGCATATACCAAGTAATTGCGCGATAAATAGCACCTGAATCAAGATACGAAATTCCAAGTTTTTCCGCAACTTTTCTGGCAACAGTGCTTTTGCCGGCGCCTGCAGGTCCGTCTATGGTAATGACAGGCAGTTTGTTCAATACAACACACCTCCGGAACCTTTAATTCCTTAACTTGCTGATTATACTATTATTTCCACTCCCAGTGCAAGGTTTTACACATAGTTGACAAATCTACATATTACACTTTTGTTAATACAACCGGAAGATATATCAACCTAGTGCCATTGTGCTATTATAATAGAAACTTCGCTTACCACTTTCGGTGACAGCAAGATTCATTATTAAATACCCAAGACTATATCAGAGAAAATTTTTAGAAAGCATATATATGCAGGTAGCTATCAGCAATAAATTATGTTTGAGCCAACATTGCCGCAGCAAAATAAAAATGCTCGAGAAACTCTCTCTCGAGCATTTTTATGATAGGCTTTTCTTTACTGTTTTTTTCTAAGCATTATCGGCGCAACAAGAAGCAGTATGAGAATACCAAATCCCTCGTTGCATCCACCACCACCGACACCGCTTTCGCTACTTTCGCCATCTATAATCTCAATATTTGCAACCAAGTCTTCTCTACCATTGAATCTAATAATATAACTACCGGTTGAAATATTGTCCAGTAAAATATATGCTGTATCATCCATACCGATAAAGCCAAGTTCACTTGGATCATCCGCCGGAATAATAATCTTTTTGCTACGCTCTTCGATTAATTCAATTTTTGAAATCACACCTATGTTAATAAGTTTAAAACGAAGATATTCACGTTCGCTTTTGTCATATACCGTATTTATGGGGTCTATAACCGGCTGCGGACCTCCTAGTAACTCTATATTGGCTGTTATATTGTCGTCATCATTAATTTTGATAATAAATGTTCCAGGTGTATATGAGTTGTGGTAGCAAGCGGAATACCAATTGCACACTATACTGAACGGAATGATTAACTTATTACCATTATAAGAAAATTTTGATAAGCCTAGATCTTCAATTTTGCTTCCGTCACCGTAAAGCGATATTTTTGTTACATCAATTACATTATGCAAATCAAAGACTAGGTCTTTGGGATATTCATATATAAATGATGCTGACCGTGGTGAAATTATAGGTTGCAAAGGAGAACCGGTTACTTTAACAATACAATTCTCCCCTATCACAGGCACAATAGCCTGTCCGTCGCGCATGACCTGTATCCAAATAGGATATTCACCGTTTGGCATCTGAGATAGATATGTTCGCGGTATGATAAACGAATCAATATTATTCTGACTGCCAACGACAGCACTTCCATTAATCTTCGGCTGTCCGTAACAGGTGTACCCTGCTTCCGTATTAATTTTAAATACAATATCCTGTGGATTGGCTTTATTAAACGTTTGTATTCGGTTTGTTTCAGGTGCAAAAGGAGTTGTTTCTGCGTAGCATGGCACAAGGGCAATACTCACAAACAAAAAGGTAGTTAACAACATATAAAATAGTTTTTTCATAGCTATTCTCCTCTTTGACATTAAGGTTATATTAAGCTGTTGAAACTCTTGAAATAGTGACGATTCGTGCATTTTAAGTCCCGCTTTTACCGTAGCTTAACTCAATGTTTGGATTTGTCGGTTTGACGTTCATAAACTTAACTTTTTATCTCACCTCACTTTTACGGAATATATTAAACCTTCTAATCTTGATACTACAACAACATTCATGAACCATCAAAAAACGAGCTCTTCCCCAGCAAATATAGTATAGAACTTTTTTGACATGTTTTGTTGGACTGCTAGTCCAACAAAACGATATAGGGTTATCTATCATCACATACGTTTTGATTTGCAACATATAATATTACATATAAACTGCTATGCAACATATTGTTTAATCCAGCTTAATATTATTTTTTATTAGGAGTAAGACGATTTTATGGCTAATAACCTGTTTATCAACACAGAATCAAGGAAATAATGTTTGTAAAGTTTTCTCCATCTGTGTTAAGGAAACTACAATAGACAGAATTGATACCATAGCCGAACATACAGGCCACAGTCATATGAACTGATTTGTAAGTTTATTGATTTTAACCTTGAAAATTGCAAAATTAGAAATAGTTTTATCATCATAAACATTCAAACGATTGCCTCGTTTTTTGTTTCGGCCGCGCAGGTCACTATTATTTAAATGCTTTAGGCCCTTTTTTTTCCACTTTGTTTTTCTATTTCTGTCTCATATAGTCTCTTGGATAATACGAATCTTTTTCGTGCTATAATGTTAAAAATTTTTTGCGGGGCGGTTTGATGGCTGACAGGTCAGATTGGGCGAAATATTTTCGCGGCGTACGAAACGGTTCGCCTGTTTCTGCCGCTTATTTGATATGCAGCACGGCACTTGGGCTGATGATGGCCAAAGCAGGATTTTCCGTATGGGAAGGGCTGCTTATGTCGATGCTTATTCTTGCGGGCGCAGGCGAATTTGCCGCAGTTTCGCTTTACATTGCGGGCGCGTCTAACTTTGAGATTGTGCTGACAAACGCTATTCTAAACGCGCGTTATTTTCTTCAGTGTTCAACCGTTTCAAAGCGCCTTTCGCCGGGCTGTCCCGTATGGTGGCGCGCGCTTATCGGTTTTACAACGGCTGACGAGGCTTTCAGTATCGCTACCATCGGCGAACAAGGACTGATAGATTATCATTACATGACAGGGTTGAATTCCATCGCTTATCCCGGATGGCAGGTTGGCACTGTTTTGGGCATTATTCTCGGCAAGGCGGGAACTTCTTTCATTTCCGCCGAGCTTCAGGCAAGCATGAGCATTGCTCTTTACGGCATGTTTATCGGTCTGCTTGTGCCTGCGGCAAAGAAGTCGCGTCCAGTGTTTTTCACAATCGCAATGTCCGCCAGTATAAATATTTTTATCCGCGCCCTGCCGATGACAAAAGATATTAACATGGGCTGGAGTATTCTGATTTCGACCGTTGCCGCTTCCTGCACGGCTTCGGCGCTCTGGCCGCACACTGAAACGGAGGCGGATAAATAATGTCACGTCATGTGCTTGTCACTTTGCTTCTTGTTTTTGTCACAGTGCCTTATCGTGTGCTTCCGATGCTTTTTATCGGCGACAGAAAATTCCCGCCGTTTGTCAATTCGCTTTTCTATTACATTCCTTTTGCAGTGCTGAGCGCTCTCGTGCTTCCCGACGTTCTAACTTCAACTGGAAATCCGCTTACCGCATCCTGCGGCGCGCTTGCGGCTTTTGTCATCAGCTGCGTTTCCGACAACTCGCTTTACGCAATGCTGCTTTCGGTTATCGCGACTTACGGCGCGTTCTGGCTGGGACTGTAAAGTAATAGCCACAAAAAAATCACCCTCAGAGGGGTGATTTTTATATCTCTTTCCCGTTTTTGACGTAGTCAAGCAGTTTTTCTTTGGATACTGAAACATACTCACCGGGCTGCAAATCCTTCAGCACAAGTTTTCCGATTTTTCTGCGGATAAGATGTCTCACATCGTTGCCGAGCGTTCTGACCATAAGGCGTATTTCGCGCTTTATTCCCTCGTTCAAAACAACCTCAAACCAGCACTGCATCGGCTTTCGTGAAAGTCTCCGCACAGCCTGCGGCTTGAGGAAAATTCCGTCCGCGTCAACCCCTTTCGACCACTCTATAAGCTGCTGTTCGGCAAGCGGTTTGCGCAGTTCAACTTCATAGGTCTTTGTTATACCTGCCGACGGATGAATAATCTGCTGTGAAAACATTCCGTCGTTCGTGAGCAGAAGCAGTCCCTCGCTTTCACGGTCAAGTCTCCCGACCGGGAAAAGTCTCAAATGGTCAAGTTCCGGAGGAAGTATGTCAATAACCGTTTGCTCGCGGCTGTCTTCAACGGCAGAAAGTATTCCCTTCGGCTTGTTGAAAATCAGATAGGTCTGTTGCACAGGCGCAACAGGCAAATCGTCAAACATAACGATATCATCATGCTTCACCTGATGACCCGGATCAAAAATTATTCTGCCGTTCACGGTAACGCGCCCGCCGTCGATAAAACTCTCGACCTTTCTGCGCGCGCCGATCCCGCACATGGCAAGAAACCGGTTAAGCCTGACAGTATTCTTTTTATTTCTGTCTGATATTTCAGTCATAATCCCGCACTTCCTTCTACAACTTCGTTTTCTCCGTTCTTTCGTTTGTTTCCTTAACCTTTCTCACCGTAAAAAACACACCGGAAATCATCATAATGCCAAGGGCAATGGCACATGAATCCATCGCGGCTCCAAGCAGCAGTTTACTGCCGAGTGCGCTGTTTCCCTCTAAAATACACTGCATTCCTCTGTATATTCCAAGTCCGGGAACAATTGGTATTACCGCCATTACGTTGAATACCGTGGCAGGCTGTTTGAAAATCCGCGCAGCGGTTTCACTGCAAAGCGCTATAAAAAGCGACGCGGCAAAATTTGCGGTAAAGGAATGCACGTAAAAACTTTCCTTAAGCAGAACAAGCAGAATCCAGCCGCACGCTCCTATAATTCCGCCCTGCCATAAAATTCTGCGAGGCCCCTGAAACAGGACACCGAAAGAAACCGTTGCCGCAAAGGCGAGGACAAACGTTTTCAGCATATTGCCGCAACCCTCCACAGTTTCAGCGCAAATATCAGTCCTATTGCCAAAGAGAGCGCCATAAGTACAGCTTCCGCAATACGGGAACCGCCGCTCAGCAAATCTCCGGCTATATAGTCGCGCACCCCGTTAGTAAAGGACAGTCCAGGAAGAAAAGGCATCAAAGCCCCTACGATAACATTCTGCGTTGTACAACCGTTATTCAAGGCACAACAGACGGAAGCAATCATACCAATTACAAATCCTGCAAGCCAATTCTGCCAGAAGTTGCCGAGATGCGACGCTGTCATAAGTTTAAGCAGCCACATGGCGGCAAAGCAGGTCAAAAAAGCGGCGGCAAAATCCGGCATATTGCCTCCGAGAAGCGTTGAAAAAAACGCGCTTCCCAAGCCTGCCGCAGTACATACGGAAAATCTGCCGTATGGCGGCTTTTTCTCCGCCAAGCCGTTTAACAGCGATTTCATACTGTTATAGTCCAATTTCTGCCTGCGGAAATTGTATGAAAGGCTGTTGACCTCCATTATCACTCCAAGGTCAATAAAGCGGCGGTGTACCCTGAAAACGCGGTTTTTTCCTTCCGTACTTTCATCGCCGAGAATAATTACCGTCGGCATACAGACCACGTTTAAGTCTGAATATCCGCAGCCTCCGCAAAAACGAAGCATAGTCTCCTCTACACGGCTTGTTTCCGCACCGCTTTTCAAAAGGAGCTTGCCCATATCCATAGCAATATCCATTGCCATATTTTTATCCATTTCCGTGCTCTGTACGGCAGTTCCATCCGTTTTGTCTATCATACTGTCTGCGTCGTTTTTTCAGTCATCAGAGTCAGCACTCTGACACGCTATTCCGCCGGCTCTTCCGGCAGTCTTTCTTGTGCTGCCGTCATTTCCACAAAGGCTTCTTCGTCTTCTCCAATGTTGTTGCGAAGTTCTTCAAGCGAAGGCAGAGAGCCTATTCCTGCCAAACCAAAGATTTCAAGAAAACGGTCTGTTGTCCTGAAAAGCAGCGGAGAGCCGATTGATTTTTTGCGTCCTGCAACGCGGACAAGTCCGTGCTTGAGCAGTGTATCGACAACTCTGTCGCAGCGAACGGAACGAATTGCTTCTATTTCCGAGCGTGTAACAGGCTGGTTGTAGGCTATGACAGAAAGTGTTTCAAGCGCCGCGCGCGAAAGTCTGACACGCTGAAGCGAAATGGCATTTGCAAATTCTTCTATGACGTCGCGAAGCTCTTTTGCCGTTGCCATCTGCCAGCCGCCTGCCTCAAAAATCAGCGTGAGCCCGTGCTCCTGTTCAAATATTGTCTGTATTGTCTTAATAGCTTTTTCTGCGCGTTCAGCTGAAACTCCCAAATAATTTGATATTTCCTGCGCGGATATCGGCTGAGGGGAAACAAAAAGCATCGCCTCTATCTGTTTTTCAAGAAGCCCCATCACCGCTGTTTTGTCTGTTTTTTCTTTAGTTTGCGACAATCTCAACATCTCCAAACGTGTCATTCTGTATTATGTGAACCATTCCGAGACGCGACATTTCAAGCAGTGCCAGCAGTGTGACTATGAGACTGAGCTTGCTGTGCTCTTTGTACAAAGTCCTGAGCTTTATGCTTTCGCCCTTTGTCAGCATCTGTTTCAGTTCTTCCATACGGTCGTCAACCGCGTTTTCGTCAGGTACCGCGTCAGGTATATCATCGTAAAAATCGTCTTCTTCACAGCCTCCGCCATGCCGTTCCTCATATTCCTGCAAAAGCCCCCACCAGCGCGAGGCAAGCCCGTAGAGGTCTCCGAGATCGTAAAAAGGCGTACTGTCTTCGTCAACAATGCGGACAAAATAGTTTTCGCGCTCCATTTGAAGCGAGGCAAGGCGGGCAGCGGCAGCACGGTACGGACGGAAATTTTCAAGCAGCTCACGAAGTTCTTCCTCCGTAAGTTCCTCTGTTTCCTCAACGTCTTCATAGTCGTCAGCTTCATTTTCTTCCCGCTGCCCGGGAAGAAGCGAATGTACCTTGCGAAGTAGAAGACGACTTGCGAAACCAAAAAATTCCGCAATTTCGTTGAGCGACGTGCGCTCTGTTTTCATTAAAAACTGTACATACTGCGAAACAAGCTCCGTTAGATTAAGTTTAAGCGGGTCCATCTGGCGGAGGTCAACAAGATGGCACAATAAATCAAGCGGCCCCGAAAAGGCATCAAGATTTACTTCAAAGCCGTTTTGTTTCTGCGACTTGTCTTTCGTTATTTCTTCAGTTTCGTTCAGTTTTTCTTTGTCCATGTTTTTTTGCTGTTCGTTATACGTTATACTTGGCAATTAGGTTTTATAGAACTGTCCGTTCCACATATTCTTCCGGTAGCTGAACAACTTCAACGCTGGTCTGTTCGCGGATAACGTCGCACAATTTCGCAAGCGGCGCACGCTCCATTTCGCCGTGGTCAGCGATTATCAGGCTGAGCCCCTTGTACAAAGCCTCGTTTCTATCATGATACGAAATATCCGCCGTGATAAATAGCTCCGCCTTTCGTTCAAGCGCAAGCTGCCACATTGAGCCGCAGGCTCCTCCACCAAGCGCAACGCGCGATATTTTTCTATCTGCGCCGCCAAAGAGTGTGAGATATCTACATCCCCATGCTTTACGCAGAAACTCAGCTATTTCTTTTACGGTTGTCTGATTTTCAAAATTTCCAACAGCACCTATACCGAAACTGCCTTCTGCAGACGGTATTTCAAGTCTTGCGATATTTTTAAGACCGAGCTTCTCCGCAAGAATGACGTTTACACCTTCGGGTGACGCGTCCCAGTTTGTGTGGGCGGCATACAGCGCGATATTTTTCTGAATTGCCGTTATCAGCGTTTTCTGCGGCGGAACGCTTTCATATATATGCTTCAGTGGACGGAAAATCAGCGGATGATGCGTAAAAAGCAACTGACAACCAGCTGTTGCCGCACGGCTAACAGTGTCTTCCGTTGCGTCCAAAGCCACAGCGACACGCGAAATTTCAGCCGTTTCATCACCGTAGGCAAGTCCGGGATTATCCCATTCCTCCGCCCAGCATTTAGGTATTCTGCACTCTATTGCCGCAATAAATTCATTCAGTTTCATTTTCTCACGTCCGTTGCATTTAAAATTTTTGAAAATAGTATCATCGAATTGCAAACAGCCCGTGTTACACTGCGTTATTCTTCAAACTCCCAGTAAACAACTTCAGCATCGTATTCTTCCGTTTCACGTTCTGCAATATCCTGAACCTGGACAAGATAAGCCTTAGCACGTTTCACAGCATCACGGTAGTAAGAAGAATTTGTCGGGAATTCATGGTCAACATATTCAAATTCGTAGAGCGGCTCTTCAGCATTGTTAAGCAAAAACATAAACACAAGTCCTCTGCTTTCCGGCATGCATAAATCGCCTTGTGAATCTGTGCTCTCTGGCATTATTTCAGCAAGATAATCGGTAAAACTTTCTGTTTCTCCTATAATTTTTTGTCTGCCGTAAATTCTGACACCAAGCAGAAGTGAGTACGGGATAAGTGCACATTCCCCAATCGGCATGCCGCAAAATATTTTCTGAGAAGAACTGTCAAAAAGCATAAACGGCCTGTTAAAATCAATAATTGGGCTCCCATCTGGTTTAAAGCAGTTATCAGAAATAAACCGCACAAGCTGTTTCTCAGCTTTTAAAGCAATAATTCTGTTTTCCTTTTTCTCTTTGAAAAGACGGTAACTGTTTAAGAACATCAACAGTGCTACGAATACTGATACTCCACAGAGTACATACGCAAGAGTCGTTCCGATAAAAAAGGCATATACTGCCACACAGAAACATACTATACCTATGATCAACAAAATCATATATTAACCACCCAGCCTTTATGGACCATTATAAAGTAAACACCACTGTCTGTGAACATATTTTACACTTTTGGAGTGCAGTTCATTTCGGATGGTCCTATTTATCTGTTTACAAATATTGCAAGCAAGTCGCGCAAAGAAGCTATACGTATTACTTCAAGCGGGTACTCTTCTTTGGGTGTACGTTTGCTGATTACAGCGCGTCTAAACCCTATGCGTGCTGCTTCTTTCAGTCTCATTCTTGTACGCGCTGACGGCCTTACTTCACCCGCAAGCCCTACTTCTCCTATAAAACAGACATCTGGCGGCAGCGGAATATCTTTCAGCGCAGAAGCAAGTGAAGCGCATACAGCCAAATCTGCTGCAGGGTCTTTGAGATTAAGTCCCGCTGTAACGTTGAGGTATACGTCATTGTTGCGTGAAGCTATACCGCAACGTCTTTCAAGCACTGCCAAAAGCAGCTGCAGTCTGTTCAGTTCAATACCACGGGCAGTTCTTCTCGGATACGGGAATGGCGTCATTGAAGCAAGAGCCTGTATTTCCGCGGCTATCGAACGACTGCCTTCAAGCGACATTGCAATAGCAACACCTGAATTGCCTAGGTCATTCCCATTCCAATAAAGCTTGCTTGGATCTGAGATTGCACAAAGTCCTCTGTCGGTCATTTCAAATATACCAAGTTCTTCTGTACTTCCGTAACGGTTTTTTTCCGCTCGCAGAAGCCTGTTCGGTGAATCGTTTTCACCGGTAAAGAGCAGTACAACATCAACCTGATGTTCAAGAAGTTTAGGACCTGCAATTTGTCCTGATTTTGTAATATGACCTACAAGAACTGTCGGAATATCGTTCCCTTTTGCCATATCAACACACAACTGAGCCACTTGCTTAACCTGTGACGGAGAACCTGCCCAGCCGTTTTCATCATCAGTTCTAAATGCCTGCACTGAGTCAATTACTACAAAATTATAGTCTTTGGCTGCTTCTAGTGCCGCAGGCAAATCATTTTCACAGAGCAGGTCAAGCCCGTCTGTCATAAGCCCAAGGCGTCTGCCGCGAAGTGCTATTTGCCCGGAAGATTCCTCACCAGAGATGTAAAGCACTGATTTTCCGCTATTTGCCATTGCTGCGCACACCTGCAAAAGCAGTGTAGATTTCCCCACACCTGGTTCTCCGCTTATCAGAGTAACTCCACCTGAAATCCAGCCTCCGCCAAGAACTCTGTCGAGTTCTTCTATACCAGACGGTATTCTTATCTGTTCTTCAACGTCCAATCCGCGAATAGGTTTTGCGATATGTGCAGAGATAACTTTTCCTTTTTTATTTACAGGCACAGGGTTATCCTCTTCCATACTGCCCCATGCCCCGCATTTAGGACATTTGCCCACCATAGTAAGACTGGTAAAACCGCATTCCGAACATTTGTATTTTGCAATTTCTTTAACCATTGCGCTGTCAACTCCGTTAAAAGATAGCGTCTAGATATCGCTCGTTTCACTCGCTAAGGAAAAAACTCATATATAGTTCAGCAAGGTCATCAAAGATTTTGCTGAAGTGTAGCCGGTATGCTGAGCGTTCGGTGTTATTCTGGGCATCAGCGATATACTGTCATCAAGCAGTTTTTTATCTCTTATAGCCTATAATTTCCCTGAGCAAATATTTCCTGTTTTTCTGGTCTTCTTTCGTTTCGATGCCTTTTGTTGCAAAACCATCGATAACTCCGATTATGCCGCGTCCCTGCTCAGTTTCAGCAACAAACACCTGCAGAGGATTGGCTGTTGCGCAAAACACTCTGCAGACTTCCTGTACATCTTTGACACGTCTAAGAATATTAATCGGATAACCGTTGCGTATAACAACGACAAATGTGTGTCCGGCATTTATTTTCTGTGCATTTGTTATTGCAGCCTGAATCAGTTCTTCTTTGTTTCCATCGTGGCGGATAAGACATGCATCCGATGCTTCGCAGAAAGCAATACCAAATTCAAGGTTAGGCGCCGAAGTAACAAGTGCTTCGTAAAGATCTTCGACCGTTTTAATAAAGTGGCTCTGCCCAATAATTATGTTGCTGTTTTCGGGTATTTCAACCCGCTGAATATCCAGTTTGTAGTTCATCATAATGTCTCCTCTCAAAATTTTACTGCTGGAATTATTATAAAGCATTTTTGTAAAAGCAGAAATAAAAAAGGCTTTGCCGAAACAAAGCCTTTCTGCTACAAAAGTTTACAGATCTGTTATTTAAGAGTTGCTATGACGTCTTTTGTGATGTCAATGCCCCCTGCAAATGTTGCATCTTTTTCCATTACAACCGTAATTTTCTTTGCTTGCGCAACTTTGCGGATTGCTATGTCCACATCTTTAAGAAGCGGTGCCATAATGGCTTTTTGTTCTTTTGCAAGTTCAGCTTGCTTTTTCTGAATTACCTCATATTTTTTCTGGTCGCTAGCAGCCTTGTTAAACTCTGCTTCTGCCTCTTTCTGTTTTTTCTGGTCGGCGGCTTTCATCTGATTCTGCACTTTCTGGAATTTCGGATGATTTGCAACACAGCGTTGGAATTCAACTACACCAATTGTATCCGCTGCAAAAGCCGCTGCTGACATGCAAAGTGTAAAAAGTGAAACGAAGATAAGTATTGCTGCTATTTTTCTCATAGAAAACTCCTCCTGAAATGTATTAACATTGGTTTGTATTTCTTTCAACGCAGACAATAATACGCTTTTTCATGCCAAAAGTCCACGTAAAATTACGGATTTATATAAAAACATGTATCAAATCCCGCGCGATACGGAATACCGATGCATAACTTCATTGTATGCTGGGTATAAAAAACTGCTTGCCCCCTGTATTGTTGCCTTCTTGTTTTGTATCTTGGACTTTTATTCTTCATCTTCCTCATCGTGCAAATCATATTTTGACTCATAGTAATAAGCCAGAGTATACCAAACAAGATATCCTGCGCAACATACAGCAACACTGATAAAAAACAGCTGACGTAGCCCAAAACCGACAAAAAGCATATTTGCCCTAAATTCTTTTCCGCAGGGACCAAATGCTTTCCAGCACCACACGGCAAAAATAGCAACTGAAAGCAACATTAGCACTCTGTGCACTGTTTTCCACAACTGTTTCATTTCTTGCTTCTCCTATGCATCCGCAACCGTCTTTTAGCACCTGCGTACTGCCGTCTGATTATGCGTGTGTACGGAATATTCTCAAAACGCTGAACTATCTCCGTGCTGCCGTCGTCACCCTTGCGACTGACAAAAAATGTTGTTTTCGGCTGTAAACGTTGTCCTGTATACAGGCTTCTGTGTCCAACAACAACGTATGCCGTGCAGCAGGCGATTGCGGCAAACGGCGCAAATTTCGCGCCGAAAAGTTCCATCGCAAGTATTGTTGAGGCTATTGGCGTATTCGTAGCACCAGCAAGCAGTGCGACAAAACCCATGGCGCTTACGGCTTGCATATCAAGTCCAACATAATACGCAAAAAATGAGCCTGCAGCTGCCCCTACGAACATCGTAGGCATAATAATTCCTCCGCTGCCGCCGCAACCCAGAGTCAACGCAAGCGCAACAGATTTTACCGCAAATGCAAGATTAGGTACACGTCTGCCGAACAATGCCGCTTCTGTCAGCTGACTGTTGAGACCTCCGTAAAAATCACCACAGGCAAGCGTTATCGCAGCAATGGCAAAAGTGCCGATTAAAGGCTTAACCATGTACGGTATTTGCATATTCTTAACATACCTGTCTGCGCGGCGAAGCAATTCAACGTGCAACATTGCTACTATACCAAAAAATATGCCGCAGACAACAGACAGGACTATTATTGACGGATTGACCGACGGGATGTGAATTGCGATAGAGGGCAGGGTACCTGCGTGCATTATTCCGGCAACCATTGAGGAAACTACGCCTGCGATAAATGACGGAAGCAGCACTTCATAGTGCAATTCGCCCATGTAAAGAATTTCAACGCCGAAAACCGCCCCTGCCAAAGGAGTACCGAAAACTGCCGAAATTCCTGCGGCAGATCCTATTGTGACGAGCTTTCGCATATCTGTATCGTCAAGGTCAAGCAGACGGGAGAAGGTATACATAATTCCCGCGCCAATAGAGGCACAAGGAGATTCTTTGCCTGTCGCTCCTCCACAGGCAATCGTCACTATCGTCGCAAACAACCGGACAGGAATGGCCTTAATGTCAACTGCACCGAAATCGTTGTGAATGGCAGAAACAACGTTAACCTTAGCGCCGCGTGTATAAACGTGAACGAGAAAATAGCTGACAAAAAAACATGGGAACAGGAACAGCAGTCTGTATCTGCCAAAGCTACGGACAAAATGCCACGCGTCCGTCAGAAGATTTATAAAAACGGATGCGGAAAAGCCAACAATCGCTCCTGTCAGGAGCGCTAGAAACGTCCACTTTATAACGGCTGAAATCAGCCAGACCTCTTCCCGTTCAATTTTACTGCTGTGCATTAACACACCTCAAAACAGCTCTTAGCACTTAAAAAAACGGATGACCGCAATAACAAATGTTGCAGCCTTGATCAAATTCAAAATTCAGAATTTCTTAGTAACCTAACTCCTCGTCAACCAAAATTACGTGTACTTCTCTGCCCATCTGAACATGTTCGAGTATCGTAATCACGTTGCATATTTTGTCCGGAGAATTGCAGCGCATACATTTGCCTGTCAGTTTGCACGGGGGTTTGATATCAAAGCGCGCGGCATTTTTTACAGCCGCGACATCTCTTGCGCGCTGCAGCGTAGACGATAAATTGGCTGCAATTTTATTTTTCCCTATTAAAAACAGTAGATTGCCGGGCGCCCAGGAAATTGCAGCCACTCGGTTGCCTGCGCCGTCGATGTTGACTATCGCTCCGTCCTCCGCTGAAACACCGTTTGCGCTTGTGACAATCCAGTCTGCGTTAAACTCGGCAAGTCTGTTTTCCGTGACACTTGCATATTCTGCCTTGGATTCCCAGTGGTCGATAACCTTGCTACCTCTCTCTTTGAGCGCCGCGTATAGACCGCTTTCGCGAACGCTCATAGTGCCAGGGATTCCAACGGAACAATCTGCCGGTATCAGTTCAAGTATGAACCTTACTGCCTCTTCGCTGTTCTGTACAATCTGAGTTTTGAAACCTTTCGCCTTGAGTGTTGCAGCCGTTTTGATTAACATATCCATAAACATCCCTCCGTATAGTTTTGGTTTACATATAAATTATAGTATAATTCTGAAAATTGGCGCAACAGTATATTCACGACACGGAGGGCATGGCATGAAACGCTCTAACACAGGGAAACTTCTGAAAAAAGAAACAGCAGTTACACTTGCGCTGTATCTGCTTTTCTTCGCTTGGTGGTATGTCACGGCATATTGCACAGAAAGTGACCCCGCGAAATATGCATACATCCTCGGCTTTCCGCGCTGGTTTTTCCTAAGCTGCATTGCCGGTTACATCGGTATCTCAATTCTTCTTTGGCTTTGCGTGAAATTTTTTTTCACCGACCTTCCTTTTGACGGCGGAGACAACGATGAATAGTCTGATACTTCCTCTTGTCTGCTATCTTCTCCTTGTTCTCGGCATTGCGGTATGGGGCAGCAGACAGTCAAAGACAAGCAGCGATGCCAAAAGTTTCATGGAAGAATATTTTATCGGCGGACGTTCAATGGGCGGACTTGTTCTTGCAATGTCAATAATCACGGCATATACAAGCGCGAGTTCCTTTATAGGAGGCCCAGGAATTGCTTACAACACCGGACTTAGCTGGATTTTGCTTTCCATGATTCAGGTACCCACAGCATTTTTGACACTCGGCGTTTTGGGCAAGCGTTTTGCAATAATTTCGCGCCGCACAAACGCCGTCACAATTACCGATTTTCTTCGTGCGCGCTACGGCAGCGATACCGTTGTTATACTTTCCTCCGCAGCTCTGCTCGTGTTTTTCATGGCTTCAATGCTTGCGCAGTTCATAGGCGGCGCGCGCCTTTTTGAATCCATAACAGGCTATTCCTACGAGACAGGGCTCATAATCTTCGGTATAACTGTAATTCTCTACACCACAATCGGCGGCTTTCGCGCCGTTGTGCTCACCGATCTTATTCAGGGTTTTATGATGCTTGTTGCCTCCTCCGCCGTACTTTTAGCGGTTACAAAAGCAGGTGGCGGCGTTGCGAACATTATACAGACGCTATATAAAACAGACCCATCGCTTTTGACTCCGTACGGCGCAGGAAACGCAATTCCGCTGCCCTTTATGCTCTCCTTCTGGGTACTTGTCGGTTTTGGAATTTTGGGACTTCCGCAGACAACGCAAAAATGTCTCGGTTTCAAAGACAGCAAATCGTTGCACAACGCAATGGTCATCGGTACACTGGCAATAGGTTTTCCTATGCTTGCAATGCATTTGGCAGGCGTTATGGGACGTGCCGTTATGCCCGGAATTAAAATCGGCGACCTTGTGATTTCAACATTGACAATAAAACTTATGCCGCCATTCTGGGCAGGGATATTTATTGCGGGCCCCTTGGCGGCGATTATGTCAACAATAGACTCAATGCTCATAATGTGCTCTGCCGCCGTTGTCAAAGACCTCTATTTCCACTACACCGCAAAAACCGACGGCAGCCGTGTCACCCCCGCAAAACTCAAAAAAATGTCCTTCACCGTAACAGCGGTAACCGGACTAATAGTTTTTATTTCAGCCATGCGGCCGCCCGCGCTGCTTGTATGGATAAATCTGTTCGCATTCGGAGGGCTTGAAGCAGTGTTCTTCTGCCCGATACTTTTCGGACTATACTGGCGGAAAGCAAACGCGGCAGGCGCTGTTTGTTCAATGCTTGCCGGCTGCGCCGCGTTCTTCTTCTTCACAATTACTAAAATCAGTTTATTTGGCACCACCGCAATAGTGCCCTCACTCTGCATTTCCGTTGCCGCTTTTCTGTTCGGCAGTCTGCTTGGCAAAGCGGCAGATGAAAAACTGCTGAAAAACTTCGACTTTTGATGAACGACCCCAGACTGCGCTTCAAAAACATCAGACTCGGCGGCACTTCATGGGTAATACCCGGCAGTTTCAGTGACAACCTTCGCGAACTTTCCAAAAACGTTGACGACATGGAAATTGTCCTCTTCGACAATGAATACGGCTGCAACATACCGTCAAAAGACGAAGTAAGACAGCTACGCGGACTGAGCGAAGAACTCGGCATGAGCTGCTGCGTACACTTTTCGACCAACGTCAGCTTTGAAACATCGGCGGAAGGCAGAACGCGCTGTGAAGATAAATGCCTCCGCACAATGGAACTTTTTTCAGAACTCGACCCCTACGCTTGGATACTTCACCTTCACGGAGAACTCTTCGGCGCAATTCCCAGCAAAAATATGGAATGGTTTTACGATGCAACGCTAAAATCATCGCTGCGCCTTGCGGCGGCAACAGACGCGCCGAACAAAATATGCGCCGAAAATCTTGATTTCAGCCTTGATTATATCATTGACATTGTCAAAGAAGCAGGTTTTTCAATATGCCTTGACCTCGGACACCTCGTTCACGTCCGGGAAAACGTTAAAGCAAACGTCGAAAAATTTCTGCCATATACACGGATACTTCACCTGCACGGCGTTAAACCCGACCTCACAGACCACGTTGATTTAAGCTATTACGACCAAAATTTGCTTGAATGGATATTCAGCCGCCTGGCAGACGGCACAGACCGCATAATGGAACTCGAAGTTTTTGAAGCCGATTATTTCAAATCCATAGACATTTTGAGAAAATTCAAAGCAAGAAGAAATCTGTAAAATACCCTGATAATAAAATGCCCAAAGACTGAGCCTCAGGCATTTTATGCTGTTTACGATTACGCTTCGCTTTAATCTTCTTCCGCGTCAGCCGTGTCGCAAAATGCTTCCTCTGCTTCCGCAAGGTTGTCTTCAATCTCTGGCTCGTAACTCTCACCGGTAGCCTCCAAAATCTGTTCTTCCGCGCAAGAAACGAAGATTCGGAAGCAGAATAAACAAACACATACTTGGACACTCAATAGAACAACGTCCGGATATATCCAAACGAGAACTGTTCAGAGATTGGGAAATAGACAGTATTATAGGCAAAAAGGCTGTAAATCATGAAATAGTTACTGAAAGAAAGACAGGATATGCAATAGACATTAAAAGTACTTCTAAAACATCGGCAGAGGTATTG
>JAZUIB010000030.1:0-4895 GCA_045642025.1 Synergistaceae bacterium | reverse complement strand
CGGGCGTTTTGTTTTGTCTGGTTAGCGTTGTTATGTTATGGCGCTCGTTTCACTCGCGCAAAGCCGCTGGGCACTGCGCTGACGCTTCGCGTCCCGCAGTGAGACGAGGATTTTCAGCCGCTGGATGCTGCGCTGCACTTCGTGCCCGCAGCAAGACAAAACTTTTTTAACCGTCATTCTGCGGAAGTCCGTAAGATTTAGCGCAGAACAGCAGTGTTAAAACCGTTCGTCTATAACACGTTTTGTTTTCTTTTCGCTGCGCGGCAGAGTGCCTATTGAAACTATCTGCGGCTCAACCAGTATGCCAATGGAGGCTTTGCAGAGTCTCACAAGTTCCGCTGCGGCTTTCGCCGTGTCCTGTCCGTCTTTGATTTCCGCCTGAACAATCATTTTGTCGCGGAGATTGACGTTTTTGAGGACTATTCTGTATTCGCTGCTGAGTGCAGGTATCTGTTTCAGCACGTTTTCCACCTGGGCGGGGAAGATGTTTGTGCCTTTTACCTTGAACATGTCGTCGCTTCTGCCTTTTATTCTGTCTATTCTCGGATATGACAGTCCGCATTTGCATCTGCCGGGTATGAAGCGCGTGATGTCGTGCGTGCGGTAGCGGATAAGCGGCTCTGCTTGGCGCCTGAAGGTTGTGCAGACAAGTTCGCCTTCTTCTCCCTCGGGCAGCACTTTGCCTGTTTTCGGGTCTATGATTTCAAAGTAAATGTAGTCGTCAAAGATGTGCATTCCCGCATGTTCTTCGCAGTCTATGCCTATGCCCGGGCCGTAGATTTCGGTGAGTCCGTATATGTCAAAGAATTCTATGCCAAGTGATTCATATATGCGTTCGCGGATTTTGTCGCCCCAGCGTTCTGAGCCGAATATGCCTTTTTTGAGTTTTATGCTGCCGCGAAGCTGCCGTTTGTCAACTTCTTCAGCAAGCATGAGCGCGTAGGACGAGGTGCAGCAAAGTACCGTCGTACCGAGGTCTCTAAGCAGCTGCAGCTGTTTTTCTGTCTGTCCCGCGCCTATCGGAATTGAAAGCGCGCCGAGGTTTTCCGCGCCTTTGAGAAATCCGAGTCCCGCTGTCCAGAGTCCGAATCCAGGGGTAATCTGAACGATGTCATGGTTCGTAATACCGGCTATTTCGTAGCAGCGTTTGAACATTGACGCCCAGTCTTCGATGTCCTGTATTGTGTAGGGCATGATAATGGGCATTCCTGTAGTGCCTGACGATGAGTGGATACGGACTACCTCATCCATCGGCACTGCGCAGGCACCCAGCGGATATGCATCGCGCAGATCGTTTTTTTCCGTGAAGGGAAGGCTTTCAAAGTCTTCCTTTGTTTTCATTTTTTCGATGTCTATGCCTGCCAGGATTTTCCTGTACATCGGACTGTTTTTCTGCACCCGTTTTGCTGCTTCAAGACACTGAATAATAGTCTGATTCATATTTGTCTGCCTCCTCTGAACTTGTATTTTCCCAATAGATCTTTTCCGGTAACCGGTTAAAAATTACCAATTACCAAGTACCAAATACCAATTGCAGTGAACTTGCTCCGCAAGCCTTCATTTTAAAGTAAAACCGTTGAAAAACTTTCTATTCTCCGTCTGTCTGCTGAGGTTGTTTTGCGGTGAGACATATTGCAGCAAGCAAGCTGCATATCTGCTTTATCTCGTTTCCCATAACCTTATAGGCTGCATCCGAGATATATTTGCCTTCATGCATAAGAAACAGCCAGTACTCAGTTTCGTTAGCTTCTTTTTCAACTATTTTTAACTTTGAAATCCAGTCTGCCCTTGACTGTGCATACTCAGCTTCCCGTATATTTGCACCGACACTTGTACCGCTTTTCAGAAGCTACCGTGACAACACAAATTCTTTCTTTTCTTCCTGAAGAAATTTACAGAATTTTACCATATTTACGGCAAATTTTATACTTTTGTCACGTACTATGTTTTCTTCTTTCATTGTAATTTTCTCTCCGTAACAAATACAAAAATCAATGCTCTGTTTTTAAGTTTTTTGCTTTACGCTCTTAACTTTCAATGTTGCAACTTGTTCCAACACCTCAATTTGTCATTGGTAATCGGTAATTGGTAATTATCTTTTTCGCCATCGTACTCCTTGTTCAAAACCGAGGTCAAACGCTTTTTCGTTCACGGCGAGAGTCTTTTCTTTAACAGCTTTGCGAAGCGCGGCACGCATTTCTTCTTCGGTGAAGGGAAGAATTTCCGCGCCTGTCGCCGCGCCTATCATTACCACGTTCAGCGAACGGCTGTTTCCTGCTTCGACCGCAAGCGGCGTGCCTTTTATCAGCAGCGCGTTCGGAACGCGTTTGTTTATAAGCGCAAGGTATTCGTCTTCAAGATATACCCCTTTTTTGAGCGCAACGTTTGTCGGTACTATTTTCTCCGCGTTTATGACCGCTTTTGCGTCGGGCGCAAGTTTGCCCAGAGTTCTTGCCGCTTCTGAAAGTTCAAAGCCCAAAAGCAGCTCTGCGTGGCGCTGCGGAATTACAGGAGAAAGATTTTCCGCACAGATACGCACGTGGCTTGAAACAGAGCCGCCGCGCTGCGCCATGCCGATTGTTTCGGAGGTGCGCACAAAAAGTCCGCGTTCCTGTGCGGCAAGCGAAAGTATTTTTGAGGCAAGCAGTGTTCCCTGTCCGCCTACTCCGACAATTATTATGCTGTTACGCATCGTGTGAAACCTCCTTTATCGCACCTGTCGGGCAAAGCTTCGCGCAAAGTCCGCAGCCTGTGCAAAGAGCTTCGTTTATGATGACTTTTCCGTCTTTGTCCGGTGTCATTGCCGGGCAGCCGATTTCTCTGATACATTTCAGACAACCTATACAGGCATTATTGACACGGCAGACGGCAGCAGGCTTCGGCGCTTTGAAAATGCAGGGCGCGCGTGTGATTACCGCTGCGGGGCCGTCAAAATCTTTTGCGCCGCGTATTGCTTCTACTGTGGCTTCAAAGTCAAACGGATTTACTTTCTTAACATATTCAACTCCGCAGGCACGAAGTATCTCTTCAGGGTTAAGCGCTTTTGTCTGCTCGCCCATTGCGGTAAAACCTGTGCCCGGGTGCGGCTGATGTCCTGTCATTGCCGTCGTGTGATTGTCAAGCACGATAAGCGTTATTTTTGTTTTCTGATATACGGCGTTGATTATGCCGGTTATGCCTGACGCAAAGAATGTGGAATCTCCGATGAAAGAGACCGTTTTAATACCCTCTTCCGCAAGCTGAAGTCCCTGGGCTATCGTTATGCCCGCGCCCATACAAAGACATGTGTCTGTTGTGTTGAGCGGAGCAGCGTTGCCGAGTGTGTAGCAGCCTATATCTCCGCAGTAAACAACTTTCTTTTCGTCTTTCATTGCGACCTTTGCCGCATAGAATGAGGCACGGTGCGGACATCCCGGACAAAGCACCGGCGGACGCATCGGGAACTGCGGCATTTCAAAGTTTTCCGCCGCTTCTTCTTCAAGTCCGAGATATTTGAATATTGCCTGTTTTACAACCTCGTAGCTGAATTCACCGTTGCAGGGGGTGTGTCCCGTACGTTTGCCGTATATTTCGGCACCTCCCTGATTTATCAGAAGCAGTCCTTCTTCGACTATCGGGTCAAGCTCTTCTATAACAAGCACAGAGTCAACTTTTGAGAGAAATTCTTCTGCTTTTTTCTCCGGCAGCGGATATGGGTTGCCGACCTTGAAAATTGTTACGTCAAGTTTGTATTCTTCGATTACTTCTTTGGCATAAAGGTACGAAACGCCTGAAACAGCTATCCCTTTTCTGCTGCTGCCTTCGATTGTGTTAAAGCGGCTGGCGCTGAATCTGTCGGAAAGCTGCCGCTGCTTGATTTCTATTTCACCATGTTTTCTGTATGAAAGCGCAGGAAAAATGCACCATTCAGGGCGTTTTTCAAAGCCTGAAACAGTCCGCTGCTCTTTCGGCGCTTCTGCGATGTCAACGCTTGCGCTTGCGTGACAGACGCGCGTTGTCGGACGCACGAACACCGGCAGGGCAAATTCTTCCGAGAGGTCAAACGCTTCCTGTATCATTTCGTATGCTTCTTCCGGCGACGCAGGGTCGTAAACAGGAAGATTGGCGTTTTTGGCAAAGCCGCGCGTGTCCTGCTCCGTCTGTGACGACCAAGGACCTGGGTCGTCCGCGGCAACTATTACAAGTCCTCCTTTTACGCCTATGTACGCAAGACTCATAAGAGGGTCTGATGCTACGTTGAGTCCCACCTGCTTCATCGTCACGAGTGCGCGGGCACCCGTATAGCTTGCGCCTGCCGCGATTTCCATTGCAGCTTTTTCATTGACCGACCACTGCACGTTAATGTTCGGGTTTTTCTCGCGCAATATCGTCTCAATAATCTCCGTTGAAGGTGTTCCGGGGTAGCCAGCAACAATTTTTACGCCGGAATTTATCGCTCCGTGTGCTATTGCTTCGTTACCCATGCAAAGCCTGACTGTCATAAAATCTCCTCCGTTCCGCAACAAAAAAACCTTGCCGCAAGACAAGGTGAAATAAGCGCGTTATACGCTCTGCTCTGCTGCCCTGTCTCATCTCATCTCAATCGGAAAAACCTCTGTTTTTCCCTATAGATATTTATAACACAAAGCATGGAATAAAGCAAATATAAGAATTTCTCATATTGCATCAGGATTGAACCCCGCCCAACCGCGGCACATAATACAAAAAACTCCGGATTTCTCCGGAGTTTTTATGTTTTTTATGGAAGCAAGTTTTTTGAAACCCATGTTTTATGCAAAAAACAGTTTCTTCGCCTCTTCGTTTGTTTTCGTGTTTCCAAGCGCCCACATAAGTCTCGTGACAACGGCTTCAAGTGTCATATCCTCTGCTGAGAGTGCTCCGAGCCTCTGCGCACG
>JAZUIB010000029.1:0-32926 GCA_045642025.1 Synergistaceae bacterium | reverse complement strand
AAGAAAACGATATTTTACAAAGATTTTCAGACAACTGTTCGGACGGGAAATAGACGACATCATTCCGGCAGAAATGAAACAGCCGGGAATGGTTCCGATATTTTCAATCTACAAAGATACTGAAAACAGACAGATTATTCTCCGCTGCGACAGCGTAGAATATGAAGACGAAATTGTCACTGACGAAAACGGCAAAGCCTGTTTCAAACGGAATACAGAATATAGAAAATAACACACGCGGGAGAGCAGACGCTCTCCCGTTTGTTTTCATCTCAGATACTATAATAACGCCGTTGTACCCCAAACCCAACGCAACATTTTTATGAAAAGCGACGATGTTAAGATGCTAAAATACTTTAAACTCATTTTGTTTCTATTTTGAGTCTTTGTATAATATAGTCTGGACTTGGTTATACTATAGATAAAAACGAAAAAAACAGACCGTTAAAAGCGTGTATTGTCTGCTTATTTCTGTTTCTTGCCGATTTTTTTCAGTTCTTGTTTGCCGAACTTGCACCACTGTGAAACAGAGCAATCAGCGCATTTTGGCTTTCGGGCACTACACACATTGCGGCCATGTTCGAGAAAATTCAGGTGTCCGCCGCGAAAACGGCTCCCGTCAAGCGCTGCTTCAAGATATTCCTGTATTTTTGCAGGGGACCAGTTTTCCGGCGCCCAGCCAAGTCTTTTTGCAATCCGAGTAATGTGCGTGTCAACAGGGAAAGCCTCTCGGCCAAGGTCAAAAACAAGGACTATCGCGGCTGTTTTTACCCCAACGCCTGGAAGCGATGTGAGAAATTCACGTATGTCTTCCGTTTTCCACGTTTCAAGTGCCTTAACTGAATACTCTCCGAATTTTTCTTTTACGATTTCAAGTACAGCCTTTATGTGCTTTGCTTTTGTTTCGCCAAGTCCCGCTATGCGTATGCAGCCGATAATTTTTTCAAGCGGCGCTTTTGCAGCCTGCTCCCACAGCGGATAGGTTTCGCGCAGTTTTGCGTACGCTTTGTCGCGGTTCCTATCGTTTGTATTCTGCGACAGAATTGTAAGCAGCAGGTCATCGAGAGGCTCGTCGTAACGAAAATCTGAAGCAGGACGCGCCTCCATCCCCCACTGTTTTTCGAAGGCATCAAAAATTTCAGCAGCATGCACAGGTTTTCTCATTGTTTTTTATTTTTTTTGTCTTTCTGCTCGTATTTGGCGGCAAGCATGGCTTTGTTTTTATAACCCGTTTCTATGCGGTCCATAAGTTTCTGTTTGACAATTCCGTGTACTGAATTTTTCGGATATTTGCCATTTGCGCCGAGTTTTCCTGCCTTCACTCCGGTAAGTATTTCAATGCCTTCGTCGATTGTTTTTATGCTCCAGATATGGAATTTTCCGGCTTTGACCGCGTCAACGACTTCATGGTCAAGCATAAGATGCTGTTCATTCTGATAAGGTATCATAACACCCTGGGTGCCGTTGAGTCCGTTCAACTTGCAGTAACTGTAAAAGCCTTCGATTTTTTCGTTAACGCCGCCAATAGGCTGAATATTGCCAAACTGGTCAACAGAACCTGTAACTGCTATATTCTGTTTAAGCGGAAGTCCCGAAATTGCTGAAAGGAGACAGTAAAGTTCCGTTGACGAAGCGCTATCGCCCTCCACTCCGCCATAGGTCTGCTCAAAGGTAATGCGCGCGGCTATTGAAAGCGGGAAATCCTGCGCATACATTCTGCCAAGATATGAAGAAAGTATTAGCAGTCCTTTGTTGTGAATAGGACCTGTCATGTTTACTTCTCGTTCAATATTCACAATGCCTTCCTGCCCCATGAAAACATTTGCCGTGATACGAACCGGCGTACCGAAACAGGAGTCTATAAGCGTAATCACTGTAAGACCGTTAATCTGCCCTACAGCTTCACCCTTTGTGTCAATTTTTATTACGCCGTGCTCATATTCCTCGCGGATTTTTTCCTCAATCATGCCGAGACGGTATTTCTTTTCGGCAATTGCCCTGCGTACATGTTCAACACCTACACGTTTTTTCTCTGCCTGACGCGCCCATGCGGTTGACTCGACAAGAAGCTCCGCTATTTTGTTCAGCTGCGTGCAGAGCTTATTCTGGTCTTCCGCAGCGCGTGATGCCCATTCTATGACTTCTGCAACTGCCGCTGCTGAGAAATTCAATTTTCCCTCGCGTTCGACAAAGCCTGCGACAAATTCCGCAAGTTGGCGCTCGTTTTTCTTCGTACGCGGCATATCAGTATCAAAGTCGGCACGGATTTTGAACACTTTTTTGAATTCAGGGTCATAATAATTGAGCAGCGAATAGAACCAGGGCGTACCAACAATTATAACCTTCATATCGATTGGAATTGCTTCCGGACGAAGCGATGAGACAGGAATATAACCAAGCTGCTCGGCAAGGTTTTCGATTGAAAGTTCCCTGCAGCGCAACACACGTTTCAAAACGTCCCACGACATAAACTGACGAAGCAGTTCGTCCGCGTCGAGCAATAAATAACCGCCGTTGGCGCGGTGAATTGCACCTGACGTTATACGGCGGAAGTCTGTATTAAGGTTACCCAGCTTACTTTCATATTCAACCTTACCTACGAGGTTATAGTAATTCGGATTGGCTTCTCTAATTACTGGAGCACCCTTTTTAGGGTCATTGCTGACCAACGTATTTATTGCATATCTGCTAAAATCCACATCTGAATTTTCATCTCTGACAGCCGCAAGGAAGACATTAAAATTAGATACTATATCTTTACTATAATCGTCAAACCAGTGTTCGAGTTTCTTGTTCGGCATATACTGCGCTTTAAAATCAGACATTACAGGATCAATTGCACTCCTGCATATCTCATTTTCAAGTTCATGTATTTTATCTTTAAGTTGTTTTTCATATTCACGGATAACACGCAGTGTTTCCAGTGTTTTTTGTGATATGGCTTCTGAAACCTTCTGAAGTTTTGCCTGTTCTTTGGATGACAATGCTTCAAATTCATTCTGCTGCATTTCACGAAGTACAGGTTCAGCATCTTCATCTATTGTTCCATCTTGTTTAAGTGGTTTGGCTTTGAACATTGGCAGATTTATAAAACCTTGAGGCGTACGTTTGACCGCGAATTTCTTTTTTTGCCCCCATTCACGAAGTTCCTCCATAAGGTTATTAACCTCGTCTTGGAATTTTTTAACAAGAACTGCCTTGTTGTCTTCAAATTCGCTATTGTCAAAAGCTTTTGACAGCGCATGCTTAATATCTTCTATCGCAGATTCAGCATCTTTTGCAAGCTGTTTCCCTTTACCAGCCGGAAGGTTTATTGCAATAGGAGAATCAGGCTCCTCAAAATTATTGACATAAACCCAGTCATCAGGAGCAGGCATATTAGCAGCACGGCGTTTCAGTTCTTTAACAGCATACGAGGTACGGCCGCTTCCAGTCTCACCTACAATAAATATATTATAGCCCTTGGAATTGACATCCAGTCCGAACTTAACAGCGCTTGTTGCGCGTTCCTGTCCTATAAGCCCCCCGCCAAACACGGCAAGACTCTTTGTAGTTGTAAAACCAAGCGATGCAGGATCGCAGATATTCCGCAGTTTTTCAATTTTTAAAAGTTTGGTATCCGCAAGAGCCATACAGTTACCTCCGTGTATATATAATTTCCCGCCGGTTATGATATATTAAAAGTCCTTTATTGGCAAATTAAAACCATAATTTCAAACATATTGTATTTTATCGGTTTGTACTCTCGCTTACGCTCGGTATGCGTACCCGCAGGAATACTTCCTGCGGTCATTAGACGAGATATTTATTGACAAACGGTATTTTACCCAACGCGTATGATATAAGAAATGACAGGGCAGCTGCAAAAAGTACAAACAGCGGGATTGACCATGCAAGGTTAAACATCCCCGGGGTAATTCCTGAACTCCGCAGCTGTTCAATTATCAGCATGTGTACCAGATATGCTCCGAAGCTGCATTTGGACAGTTGTTGTATAACTTTTTGCGAAGCCGGAGAGAATTCTCTGCTGCCAAACGCGCTTTTGAAAAACAAAAATACTCCGATGGTTTCAAGCACTACGTTGACGGAAAAATTTTTGTAAAATTCTTCCGTGCCCTTTCCCGCTGCCAGCGACGCTGTCGATGACAAAAATACGGTGGCGGCAAATCCGAGTATGCCCAGCAGATACACAATTCGTTTTGTACGCAGCGAAAATTCGGTTTTATTCAGATAGTATCCGCATACGTAACAACTTGAGAAGCCCAGTGTGAAATAAAATTTGAATCTTGCCAACAGTTTGCGTACACCGCCGGCTATCGGCGAAGCGCCTGCAAACATTGCCAGCAGCGAGTCTGTTTGAGACAGAATTACTGTAAAAATCAGCGACAGGAGCAGAAAATATTTCGTAAGCCTGTCTTCTGAGACAATCTTTCTCAAAAACGGAATTATAAGATAAAGCGACGCAATCATCGGCAGAAACCATAAATGACTGTGTCCCGCAATCAGACGCTCTATGACACCATCATGCTTCACGCCCCGCATAAAATCAACCGCCGCGTACAGCGCAGACCAAAAGCCAAAGGCTGTTGCAATTCTTAAAACGTACTTTCCGCAAATTTCGGATAAACTGATTTCCCCTGGCTTTGACAAAAACAGCGCGCACTTACCATGACAAAACTGCTGACACACCATCTTGAAATGCCGTCATAGAAATTACAGACCTGCCATTCATAGGTTGACGGGACAAATTCGTACCAGTGTACGGCTGAAACGTGCGCGGTTATAACCGCCAGTATTGCGGAAATTCTTAAAAGATCAAGGTACAGCACTCTGTTTTTCTGAGCAGTCGGCTGAAGCATAATTTATCCGTCCTCCCGCAAAACAGCGGAGATTCCGCCGTATAAGTTTTCTGCAAAAGAGAAAGCAGCCTTCGCTGCTTTCTCCGTAGATTTCTTTTTTAATCGCTAAAAGAGAAATATACTAAAGTTTTTCGACGTTTGCTGCCTGCGGTCCTTTGCTGCCTTCGGTAATTTCGAAAGAAACTTTCTGACCTTCATCAAGCGTCTTGAAACCTTCGCCCTGAATTGCGCTGAAGTGGACGAATACATCGTTGCCTTCATCTGTTGTGATGAAGCCGTAGCCTTTTGTTGCGTTGAACCATTTTACTGTTCCGTTGCTTTTCACAGTGTTGCCTCCCAGCAGGGTCTTCCCTGACATTATTTTCCGGCTTAACTGCCGGTTATAACGAACTTTATCCGATACATTGCCAAATGTCAAGCACTTTTTGAAAATATATTGCAATATTTTTTCGCGTAAAAAAAGAGCGGGAGCTGACTGCTCTCGCTCTTTGTGTCTGTTTTACTCCGCGTTCAGGATAATATCACTGCCCTGATTTTCTACTCTAATTACTGAACCTTCTGCGACTTTGCCTGAAATTATCAGCCGCGCAATCGGCGTTTCAAGCGTTTTTTGCAGATAGCGCTTCAGCGGACGCGCGCCGTAAATAGGGTCGTAGCCGTTCTTTGCAGCAATAGTGACAGCTTCATCCGTGATTTCAAACTTTATACCGCGCTCTTTGAGCCGCGTTTCAACTGTTTTGAGCATTAGTCTGATAATCTGCGCCAGTTCTTCCATACGAAGCGGCTTGAAAAAGATTATTTCGTCAACACGGTTGAGAAATTCCGGTTTAAAACGTGACCGAAGTTCCGTCGAAACTGCTTTTTTCGATTCTTCAGAGAGTTCGCCCGTTTTTGCGTTAAGACCATTTATCAGAGTCTCTGCTCCGAGGTTGCTGGTCATTATGATAACGCAGTTTTTGAAACTGACTGTACGTCCGCGGCTGTCAGTCGCACGCCCGTCGTCGAGTATCTGAAGCAGAACGTTAAACACGTCAGGATGCGCCTTTTCGATTTCGACAAAGAGAATCACGGAATACGGATGACTGCGCACCGCCTCTGTAAGCTGACCGCCTTCGTCGTAGCCGACGTATCCGGGGGGAGCGCCAAGCAGACGCGACACTGAATGTTTTTCCATATACTCTGACATATCAACACGGACTATATTCTCTTCACTGTCAAACAGCGACTCTGCAAGAGTTTTTGCAAGCTCTGTTTTTCCTACGCCTGTCGGCCCCAGGAAAATGAATGAGCCAATCGGACGTTTGGGGTCCTTGATACCTGACCGAGAGCGAAGCACCGCGTCAGCCACAAGCTGTACGGCTTCGTCCTGTCCCACCACGCGTCCGTGAAGTTGTTCGTCAAGGTGCAGAAGTTTTTCTCTTTCACCTTCGACAAGACGCGTTACAGGAATACCTGTCCATTTTGAAACAATCTGTGAAATTTCCTCGTCGGTAACTTCTTCACGAAGCAGGCGGCTCTCTTTACCCGCCGCAGTCTGCTCTGCCTCTTGAAGCTGACGCTCAAGTTCCGGCAGTTTTCCGTGACGCAGTTCAGCAGCCTTGTTCAAGTCATATTCGAGTTCCGCTTTTTCAATGTCGCGCCGCACAGATTCTATTCTCTGACGTAGGGCGCGAACTTCGCCGAGTGCTTTTTTTTCTGTGTCATACTGCGCGCGAAGCGTGGTCTGACGCTCTTTAAGGTCTGCAAGTTCCTTCTGCAGTGCCTCAAGCCGTTCGCGGCTTGCTTTGTCCTTTTCGTTTTTCAGAGCTGTTTCCTCTATTTCAAGCTGCATGACACGACGCGTGACCTCGTCAAGTTCGGCAGGCATTGAATCTATGTCGGTGCGTATCATTGCGCAGGCTTCGTCAACAAGGTCAATCGCTTTGTCAGGCAGAAAACGGTCTGTAACGTAGCGGTTTGAGAGCACCGCAGCAGAGACAAGAGCGTTATCCTGTATTTTGATACCGTGATGAACTTCAAAGCGCTCTTTGAGACCGCGGAGAATTGAAATTGTGTCCTCAACGCTCGGCGCTTCAACAATAACCGGCTGAAAACGTCTTTCAAGCGCAGCGTCCTTTTCAATGTACTTACGGTATTCTTCCGTAGTAGTTGCGCCTATGCAGTGCAGTTCACCCCTTGCAAGCATGGGTTTCAGCATATTTCCTGCGTCCATTGCACCTTCCGCGTTACCTGCCCCGACAATTGTGTGAATTTCATCTATAAAGAGAATAATTCTGCCTTCGCTCTTTTTGACCTCATTAAGAACCGCCTTGAGCCTTTCCTCAAATTCACCGCGGTACTTCGCGCCTGCGACAAGAGAACCCATATCAAGTGCGAAAATGGAGCGTTCTTTGAGACCTTCAGGTACGTCACCACGCAGAATACGCTGCGCCAATCCTTCGACTATCGCTGTTTTTCCTGTTCCCGGCTCTCCGATAAGCACTGGGTTATTCTTCGTTTTGCGTGAAAGAATACGGACAACGCGGCGAATTTCATCATCTCTGCCGACAACAGGGTCAAGTTTGTTTTCCCGCGCTGCCTTGACAAGGTCTCGCCCGTACTTTTCAAGCACGTCATACGTATCTTCAGGATTTTCGTTTGTAACACGCTGATTTCCGCGAACCTCGACAAGTACCTTGAGAAAACGGTCACGCGTCAGAGCGAAGGTGCTCCACAACTTTGCAAGCACCGTGTTGCTTTCGGAAAGCATTGCAAGGAACAGATGTTCAACTGAAACATATTCGTCCTTCAACTCCTTCGCTTCATCCTCTGCCTTTACAAGCAGTTGATTAAGCCGCTGAGTGATGTAGCTGTTAACCGACCCTGCAACCTTCGGACGTTTGCGCAATTCTTCTTCAATAAGCTGCCTGAGCGTCTCAGAAGAAAGCTTCATCTTGTCCGTAAGACGGGGAATCAGTCCGTTTTCCTGACTTAGTAGCGCAAGCGCCAAATGTTCAGCATCAATCTCCTGATGACCGAAGCGCATTGCAAACTGCTGAGCTTCAACAAGCGCTTCCTGAGATTTCTGGGTAAATTTGTTCATGTTCATTGTTCACACACCCTTCGTGGTTATTTAACTTTTCTTGACTATATTGTTATACTCTAATAATCAAAAAATGTCAAATCAGTACTTTTACCTATATTCAGCAACATAATAAAACAGCAGACCGAATTCGGACTGCTGTTTTGTTATGTTTATATATCGTGTATGATTATTTAAGTTTCATGCTGAAGCCGAGTGAAAGAATCTGCGTAAGGCAGTCGTTGATACGCGCGGAGGTAAAATCTGCGCCGCCGGCTTTTGAACGCACGTCTCTTGAGCCTGCCCAAATTGCGGTATAGGCAAACGTAACTGCCGCGTCCTTGCTGATATTGTACTTAAAGCCTAAGCTGCCGCGATGTCTGTCGCCTGTCGGAACTGTAAAGTCAAATGATGAGTCAGGTACAGGGCTTCCGTCAAAGTTATAGCCGCAGAGGAACGTCCACTTGCTGTTCATTCTGTGCTGGAAACCTACACCGAAACGCCACGCTGTTGTCCAATTTTTTTCCGAACCTACAGGAATACCTGCAAACAAAGGATGGTCAAATGTCATATCCAGTTTGTCATAGGTCGCCCAGTTTGTCCACGTCGCGTCAAATTCAATCCTTGTTCTGTCGCTGAATTTATGACCGAAACCTAAAGAAAGTGAGTCAGGTACGGTTACTTCTCCGTGCGCCTGTGTGGAAATGTCACCATACGGTGTGTCTCTTACGTCTGTATCTGCGTCCATACTATGTTTAATCCTTGAGCGGTAAGTAATCGCTGCGGAATTTTTCTTGTCAAAGTCATACATTGCTGAAACAAACCACCCGAGATTCGTGCATTTTCCGTCAAGTCCAAGCAGCATATCATTGCCACCAGGCAAAAGTAGTGCTCCAGGTATTGTTTTTTCAAGTGAAAGATTCATATAATTAATATCAAGACCAAGTGCAACAGACAGTTTTTCTGCTGGCTTAAATGCCCATGTCGGCTGAATTGTAATACCGGTAATTTTCCCACTAACCGTATCATAGCGGCCTTCCCACGTTGAATCAAAGGTAATTCCGTTGCCGAAGCGCGGGAAAACACCGAGACCAAGCCAATGTTTGTCATTCAGCTGATGCGTGTAGAAAATCGAGCCTGCCCACACAGGATCATAACTGTTATTTTTATGTGACGTTGTTCCAAAGCGCTGATTAAGTCCGCCCGGAGTATTCTGGAAATGGCATTTGATTGCCGGGTTAAACCACGTTGCGCCAAAGCTGAGATGTTTTCCCTTGAGATGCGTAATGCCCGCAGGATTGTATGCGAGAATAGACGCATCTTCTTCGTCAAACATAAAGTTATCGCCCATTGCCGTTCCCGTTGCGCTCCATTCGTAAACTCCGAAACCTTCTGCAAGCGCCGCTGTCGGAAGAAACAGCAGTACAAGCATTATTGCAGCTAAAACCTTTTTCATTGCCAAGCCCCCATAAAATTATTGCAGATTTTCTTACTGTTTTGGTGTTACAGTGATATCTATGCTCACTTGTCCTGAATTTTGATAATAATAAATAAATTCTTTGAGAGTGCGTGAACAGAGATATCCAAACATCGCGCGTGAAAGCTCGTTGAGCATGGAGCTGATGAAACACGGGCATTTGTTGCAGCCTATCGCGCAGCCGCTGGGACTGAAAGAACCTCCCAGCAGTTCAAAAATCGGCGCGAGCTCTGTTTTTTCAGGATTACAGTTCAAGACATAACCTCCTCCTGGGCCTCGTATAGACCTAACAAAACCGCTTTTGTTCAGTCTCTGAAGCACTTTTGAAAGATGCGGCTCAGTTGTGCCTATTTTCACTGCAAGTTCTTTTGTGGTGAAACACAACGCAGGGTCTTTTCCAAGTTCTCCAAGCGCGTGAAGCCCCAAAAGCAATGGCTCAGGCAAGCCCACTACAGGATTCATTCACTCCACCTCCTCTTGCTTTACTAATAATGGAATTATCGTTCCATTATATAGTGGATATTATAGTCCACTATATCAAATACCGCAAGCACAAACCGCACATACAATTTGCAAAAATTACAATTTACATTCAGCTTTGCAGCGTTCACAGTCTCCTTCGCAATTTACAGGGTTGAAAATTCCAAATGCCGTTCTGAAAAGCGCCGCTGTCAGAAGATTGTCAGGTATTGTGTCATACTTGTTTCCGTTCTTGTCTCTGTAAATTCTCACAGGGATTTCACTGCCGTCTTTAATTTCAAAATCAAGTTCCATTTCAAGCAGCTGTTCTGCTGAAATTTCTTCATGGTCTTCTGTCTTAAACGTTATCATTCCGGCAGACATCAGGGAATCTTCCGTAGCTTCATCAAAAATCACCTCCCGCAGTCTGAGTTTTGTTTCCATTTTTTCAAGCCGCGGATTCATTCTCGCGCAAAACGCTTTAAGCCTTTCCGCAAGCATTTTGCTCTGTTTTTCATTGTAACTTTTCAGCGCATAGCAACTGACAGTTATCTCTTTCAAGTTAAACGCCCCTTTGTCACATTTTCTGAGATTATATCATCATGATACCGAAAAATCTTGCATATACATCATTTTAACGTTATAATCTAAATGTTTGCGCCGGGGTGGCGGAACGGCAGACGCAGTGGACTCAAAATCCACCGGGGGCAACCCCGTGGGGGTTCGATCCCCCCTCCCGGCACCAAGTTTCTGCCTGTAACACCAACCAACATACAAAAAATCGCCTCACGAATGGTATCGTGAGGCGTCATATTTTTGATATGCCATACGCCATGTATTGGGCACTGTACGCTAAAGATATCAGTTTGCAGACGTTAGATTAAGGCTTACCGCTATAGTTAATCTTCGCTGAAACGTTTCCAGAGTTTTTTCAGTCGTTCAAGTATTCTAATTTCCGTACCAAGCTGTCCGGGTATGTAGAAGCGGCGTGTTTCGGGAAGATACTGCTGCGCTGTCCAGTGTCCCGGAAAATCGTGCGGATAAACGTAGCCTTCTCCGTCGTTTCGAAGATGATACGGAACTTCCATAAGGTCTCCGCCGGAAATCGCTTTTGACGCTTTATTTACCGCCATATATGCGCTGTTGCTTTTCGGAGCGCTCGCAAGGTATATGACACACTCACTCATAATTATTCTTGCCTCAGGCAATCCTACCCTGTCAACTGCGGCAGCTGCATTCTGTGCCATAACAAGCGCAAACGGATCTGCGAGGCCTATGTCTTCGGAGGCTGATATACAGAGCCGCCGGCATATAAAACGGATATCATCACCAGCGTCAAGCATTCTCGCAAGCCAGTAAACGGCCGCATCAGGGTCTGACCCTCTAATTGATTTTATAAGCGCGGAAATAACGTGATAATGGTCGTTGGAAGTGCGGTCATAGCGCTGTGTGACGTTTCCTCCGCTTTCGGTTACAATCTGCTCAGTAATTTCTTTTCCTCCTGCCATTGCAGCAGACGTGGTGGCCGCTTCAAGTCTTGTAAGCGACTGGCGTGCGTCTCCGCCGGCAAGCGCGGCTATTTTTTTAAGCACCGCGTCTTCCGCAGTACAGCCGAGTTTTCCAAGCCCGCGTTCTTCGTCTGAAAGAGCGCGTTTCAAAAGTTTCACTGTTTCGGCTTCATCAAGCGGTTCCAGCGTATAGACAACCATGCGCGAAAGCAACGTCTTATTTATCTCAAACCACGGATTTTCCGTTGTTGTGCCGACAAGTATTATGTCGCCGACTTCAACAGATGGAAGCAGTATGTTCTGCTGTTTTGAATTGAAGTGATAGAGTTCGTCAACAAAGGCTATTGCGGAACGCCCCGTGAGCCTTTTTATGCCCTTTGCTTTTTCAACAAGATCGCGGAGTGTTTCTACCTTGGCAGCAACTGCGTTGATTTCAAGAAGCTCTCTGCCGGTAACTTTCGCCATAAGCCGCACCAGCGTTGTTTTGCCAATGCCGGGCGGACCGTATAAAACACAGCTTGGAACTTTTCCGCCCTCAAGCATTACACGCAGCGGTTTTCCTTCGCCGATTACACCAAACTGCCCCGCGTACTCGTCAAGTGTGCGCGGGCGCATGCGTTCGGCAAGAGGCGTCTCAAACAGAAATTCCGCGCCGCCGTTAAAAAGGCTGTTGTTGTTTTCAGGCATATTCTGTTCTGTCATTAAAATCCACCCGGCCGTGTACGGGAAGGTTTTGATCCGCTCCTAAAAGGAATTGAGCATTGCCGTATAAGCCTGGTCGGTCAGTTAAGTCCGTCACCGTCATACGGTATCAACTCAGCACGAATTTTATAATTGTAGGTTCAAAACACGAACCGTATTCCACGCACCGGGCAGAAAATTCTGTGCTATTCCTGTACTTCGAAATTTTCCTTTGTCACTCCGCAAACAGGACATGCCCAGTCGTCAGGAATGTCCTCAAAGGCTGTACCCGGCATAATTCCGCTGTCGGGGTCTCCGTTTTCGGGGTTATAGATGTAGCCGCAGATTGTGCATACATATTTTTTCATTTCGACTTCTCCTTCCGCAGCGGTCTGTTTAAATTTGCCGCGTCTGAATTATACAACACTAATGCGATACTTCAAAGAATTTCTGTTCAAGTATATTAGTGAGCCGTTCAGCTCCGTTTTCAGTTATTCGGTAATCGTCTTCAAGGCGCATGCCGCCCCAGCCTTCAATATAAACACCTGGCTCGACAGTAAGCACGTCATTTTCTTTCAGCATAAATTTCCGGCGCTTTGAAAGCAGTCCGTATTCATGTATTGAAAGACCCAAACCGTGCCCCAATCCGTGCGTAAAATATTTGTCCAGGTCATATATTCCAAGCATTTTTTCGGCAAGTTCGTGCACACCGCTGCCAAAAATTCCTGCTTTAAGCGCTGCCGCGCATCCGTTGTGAACCTGATAGAGAGCATCGTGCAGCTCTTTTGCTCTACCGTCTGCGTTTCCGATGACAAAGTTTCTCGTTATATCACAGAAATAGCCGCTTACTTTTGCGCCATAGTCAATGGTAACGATTTCACCGCGCTTTATTTCCTTATCCGTTGCCCTTCCGTGCGGCATTGAACTGCGAACACCGGAGGCAACAATCATATCAAAGCCTGTTTCTCCGCCGAGCATACTGATGTTGTAATTGAGAAGCGCTTCAAATTCCTTTTCTTTCATACCGGCGCGCACACTGTCGAGCGTATTGAGAAATGCCTTCGCGCCGATTTTAGCGGCCTGTTTTATGCAGTTTATTTCATCTTCGTCTTTCGTCCGGCGGAGATTCATAACAAAATCATCCGCAGCAGTCCATACGCTACTTTCGGGCATTGCTGCTCTCCAAAGCGCATGGCTCGTCTGCTCGGCTTCGCACAGGACACTTTTGGCGCTGTGTTTTTTCAGGCTTTCGCACACGTCGGATGCAACTCCGATTTTCATTTCGGTTACTTTCAGCGGCGACTGGCTTTTTCCCTGCTCAAAATAACGTCCGTCAAGAATAAGTTCTTCCGTATCGGCATAAATCACAAGAGCACCGCATGTGCCGCGAAACCCGCTCAGATAATAAAGACTTTCCCAGTTAGAGTCCTCATCGTTCATAACAACAAAGGCATCGCAGTTCACAAGCCTCATATATTCGCGCAGCTTTTCCACTCGCGAGAGCACGTTATTTTTCACTGTTCTTCTCCTCCGTCGCGGTAGGAATATATACAGCCGCAGTAATTCTGTCTGTAAAGCCCCAGCCGCCTGCTTTCCTCAACAGAGCGTTTGAATCCGTTGTTCTTCCGCCATACCCTTTCTATCCACTCCACACCGTATTTTTCAGCCGTTTCAGCACCGATTTTGTTAATCAGCGCGACATTTTTGTGCGGACTGATGGTCAAGGTCGTAGAAACAGCTTCGAAGCCGTTTTCGGCGGCATAACGCACTGCCGCTTCAAGCTGCGTTCTGAAACATACTTCGCAGCGTTTTCCGCCCTCTGGCTCTTTCGCAAATTGTTCGGCGCGAGAAAACCACATGGAGGGTTCATATTCCGGCAAAACAACGGAAGCCCCTACGGACGCTTTGAGCGTTTTTAGAGCTTCCAATCTTTTTTGGTATTCTTCTTCAGGGTGGATATTGCTTCCGTAGAAATATCCTGTCGTCTCAAAGCCTTCGGCTGTAAATTCCGGCCACGGGATTGTCGCGTCGGGCGCGCAGCATATATGAAGCAGAAGTTTTTTAGACATTATTCTTCTTCAGTCTGCTCCGCGCTTTCTTTCGCAGCTGAGGAACGTTCAGGCAGCGGAAGCGTTTTCACGGCAAAAAGAAGATACCCTGTATGTCCTATCATTGTATCCTGCGGACGAATGCGGCGCGGGTCTGTTTTATAGTCGCGAAGCATAATTTCACAGACTCTGATATCCACAAAGTTAAATTTTTCCAGCGCTTCAAGCGTCAGTGCGATTTGATTTACCGTCGGAACAAGAATTCCTAGATGACAGCCTGCTTTAAGCGCCTCATAAGCCTTGTCAATATGCTCCCACGGCTTTGGAATATCAATATAAACCGCGTCTGCGTCACGCTCTTTGAAACCTTCTTCAAGCTCACGGACGTTGAATTCTATTCTGTGCGCCACTCCCCAGCGCTCGGCGTTTTTTCTTGCAAGTTCGGAAAACTCCGCGCGCCTGTCATAGGTACAGACCTTTCCAGTGTCTCCTACAAAATTCGCCACTGTACAGCACAGACTGCCTGAGCCTGTACCGCATTCAACGTAGGTACAGCCGGGGAAAATATTAAGGTGCTGAATGATATAACCGGCATCCTTCGGAAATATAATCTGCGTCTGTCTGCGAATGTGGCGCGTATAGTCACCAAGCGACGGACGAAGCATGTAATAAAGGTCTCCTTTTTCCGTCCGCACACCTTCACCGAACTCGTGATAGAGCAGCTCATCGTGGTTAATCTGCGCAAAATGAGTTCCGAAAGAGGCACCGGGAGTAACCTTTATCATATAACTGTCACCCTTTTTGGGGTTCCAGATATAAACGAGATCGCCGTATTTAATCATTACTTGAGAAGAGCCTCGACTTCAGCCGCAATATCTTCCGGCGCAAGTTTCATTTCTGCCATTACTTCGTCGCTCTTGCCGGACATTCCGTAGTGTGTTGCTCCCATATTCTTAATTTTAACTGCTTTGCCTGCACGGGTAAGCTGCATAGCGACTATAGAACCCATGCCTGTGTTCACGTTGTGGTCTTCACAGGTCACAAGCGGTTTATCGCCAAGAAGCGCAAGCAGTTCATCAGTATTTATAGCAAGCGGAGCAGCACAATGCATCACTGCCGCGTCAATGCATTTTTTCTTAAGAATTTCCCTTGCGGCAAGAGCGCGGTTTGCAAAATGTCCCATGGAAAGAATTACAGCATCTTTTCCTTCGCGGATAACATCAATTTTACCGTATTCAAATTTATAATCGCCGCCGAAGAACGGTTCACCGTTTTCTTTCAGCACTACAGGGCATTTGCTTCTGCCCATTGCTTCGCACACACAGCCTGGTTCCGTAAGCATCCAGCGTGTTGCCCTGTCTGTCTGGTTGGGATCAGCAGGGACAACCACCTTCCAGCCGAAGGTGTTGCGGAAAAGTCCAACATAATCAATACACTGATGTGTCATACCGTCTTCGCCAACATCAAGACCTGAATGTGTGAGAACAGTTTTTGTATTGGCACAGTTTATATCATTTAGACGCTGCTGGTTATAAACCTCGTCACTGCCAAAAGCTCCAAAATCTGCCCACACTGTCACAACTCCCGCAGTCGAGGCTGCTCCCGCCGTTGTTGCGACACAATGCTCCTGAATACCGGCTTCAACAAAGTTTTCGGGGCATATTTTGCCGAAATCTTTAACCATAACCGAGCCTGCAAGGTCACAGTCAAAGACAAGCATCGGTGTTTTACCTTCGATTTTATAGTTAAGCTGTCCAACCTCGGCAAGTGCTCTTCCAAAAGCGCCTCTGTTGTCTTTTTTGTCCTCCGCCGTGTAAGTCGCGGGAATACCCAAATCAAGGACAACTTTTTCAGCACTGATTTTACGTCCGGTCATAACGGCTTCGCTGCGTTTAGCAAGCGCTGTTTCATACATCTTCATGCTTCCGCCGAGCTCATCGAGTGCCTGCTCTAGAAGTTCGCCGGACACGGTTTTTCCGTGATAGTCGGCAACGTTCTGCATAAAGGAAACGCCCTTGCCCATAACTGTTCTGCAAAGCACAACGGCACAGCCATCATAGTTTGCTGCGTCGCGGAACGCAGAATAGAGCTGCTTAAAGGAATGTCCGTCACAAGTAAACACTCTCCAGCCGTCAGCTTCCCAAAGTTCTTTGATATTGGAGGGCATAACGTCTTCTATGTTTCCGCCTATCTGTATATTGTTCCAGTCAACTACCGCCGTAAGGTTTGTAAGTTTTTCCTTAACCGCTATGCGGCGTGCTTCCGCAACCTGTCCTTTGACCTGTTCACCGTCACCCATTACAACCCACGTACGCGCTTTTGAACCTCTAGCGCGCGCCGCAAGCGCAAAACCGACACCGGCAGAAAGACCCTGTCCGAGATTTCCTGTCCCCCAGTCAACACCAGGAACACAGCGTTCGACATGCCCCTGAAAAGCACTGCCTGTACGTCTGAAATTCGCAATCATATCTTCTGCATTAAAGAAACCGTATTCGGCAAGCGCGGAATAAAAACCGGCAGACGTATGACCGTGACTGACAACTATTCTGTCTCTGTCAACATTGTCTGCAAATCCAAGCGCAACGTTTGCAACACCGAGAAGCATAATATAAATATCCATTGAAGAAAGAGCTCCGCCGGGATGACCGCTGTTTGCAACAGATGTGGCAAGAACAGAAGAAATTCTGCCGCGGCGCGCTGTTTCTTTAAGCTCAGCAAGTCCTTCTTCACTGATTTCCTGTGCTTTGAAATCGCGAATTTCATTGATAACTTTCATGAACATATCCCCCCGATTGAATTACGGTAATATTTTACTCCAAAAATAGATTCTTTTTTCTCTGAATTTAGCATTTACTTAAAAAAAATAATGTGAGCATAATTGTATTATTATCGCCTTTGTTATACAATTGCATAGTGGCACAAAATATATTCGGGGGGTTGATTGTATGTATAAACTCGTGCTTATCAGACATGGACAAAGCACTTGGAACAAAGAAAACCGCTTCACTGGCTGGACCGACATTGACCTGACGGAACAGGGTATTGAAGAAGCCAGATCTGCAGGAAAACTGCTGAAAAAAGAGGGTTACGTCTTCGACAAAGCATACACGTCAAATCTCACTCGCGCGGTGCAGACACTTTTTTACGTGCTGGACGAGATGCATCAGGTATGGATACCGACATTCAAGGACTGGCGTCTCAATGAAAAACATTACGGCGCGCTTCAAGGGCTCAATAAATCCGAAACCGCAGCAAAATACGGCGAAGAGAAAGTGCTTCTGTGGCGCAGAAGTTATGATGTACAACCACCCATGCTTGCCGACGATGATGAAAGAAATCCGAAATACACACCAAACAACACAAACATACCCGCAGAAGATTTACCGCTCGGGGAAAGTCTTAAAGACTGCATAGCACGCGTGCTCCCCTGCTGGAACGACACAATAATTCCTGAAATCAGAAGCGGCAGGAAACTTGTAATCACAGCTCACGGCAACTCAATCCGAGCGCTTGTGAAAATCATAGACGATATCCCCGACAACAAAATAGTCGGTGTCAATATTCCCAACGGAGTCCCGCTTGTTTATGAATTTGACGATGATATGAAACCGATTCGCAGCTATTACGTAGGAGACCCCGAAGCAATAGCAAAAGCACAGGCAGCGGTTGCCGCACAAGGAAAAGCCAAATAAGAAATAATAAAAACAAGGCCTTCAATCGAAGACCTTGTTTTTATATTTATATCATCACAGTCCAACTCACCGGCCCTGTCCTAATATATGCCAACATTTTTGGAAGATTGTTTCTGATATAGTACCATCTAGCATATCACCACCGTCTTGCTCACACTGCTTTGCATTATATTTGCGTATCATTTTTCCATCTGTTCCATAAATTTTACGCGAAACGACTTCGTAAAAACCTTCTCGTCCATGCAGTTTCCACTGCTCTATAATACTGGCAACAGATTTACCATATTGTTTGAAAACGACATCTGTAGTTGGCATAATTTTAATCGTAGCATTAATATGGTAATTATAGTTAATCTCATACTGTACCAAACAAACACTGTCATAATCCAAGTAGCAATTGCTGCCGTCAACCATCTTACCAACAAGTTGCCAGTTGGATGCAAAAGCGCCTGTAGTACATATACCTGCTATTATCACAAACACTAACAAGCAAATTCTTTTTCCCATTACAAATGTTCCTTATTATTAGATTTAAATTTTAGAGGATTTTTCCTGTTTTATGAAAGTACAAGTCTTTTAATGTTTCAAAATCTACTTTTACACCATCGCAGATAACATTAAGCATGTATTCGGCATTGTTATGACTACCGTTTTCAATATTGTATTCAACACCATAATTGAGTATAATTTCTATTTTGTGTGACTTGATATCTCCATCATTTTTGAAGTAGCAGTACCCTTCAAATATTTTGCTTTCGAAAACCATACTATCTCTTCCGAATTCAAACAATTTAGCTTCGTAATTAACAACAAAATCATAGCCGTCTTTATTTTTGCAAATTGTTTTCAGAAAATCATAGAAAGAGATATCGGTACGGTTCAACGCAACGTTTTCGTCATGCAACACCTTGTTGATATTGCAGTTAAAAACAGCATCTGTCGTTTCACGCACGAACCTGCTATTATAGTCCTTAGACAAATCTATGATATTTTCAAATTTAAATACATCCCTTGCAAGTATTTCTTCTTTATCTATTCTTTTTTCTATTCTTTCTCTAAGTTCTATATCGGTAATCCTATGTTTTTTATTATAATTAGTATCAGTACCTTTGATCTTAACAAGTTCATCTTCAACTTTTTGGCTAAGTATATCATTAAAAGCTTCTTCAATAGTTTTGCCGTTAACACCTACAATTGCAAAATACCTCTCAGGCGCGACACTTTTTTTAATCCTTGTAGTTGTTCCATCAGTGTCAGCAGCGTAAAAGACAGGAAAATCTTTTGTTGAACCTATCTTCTGATTTTCCCTTAACGTAAACTCTCTCTTTGTAGCAAACACAAATACTATCGAAACAGCTACAACTGCCATTACTGCTATTCCAAACAATACACTCTTCGTTACACTATGCTTTGCCATGATTATTCTTCCTCCTCTAATCGTCAATGCTAATACATTTTATGTACATAAGTATATAACATTTTAAGACATATTACCGTACTCTTTGTCTAATTTTTTATATCTTTTGCTCTTTTTTCCGACAAAGCAATAAGTAAAGTTATTCAGTTTCTCGAAAACTGGTCTTCTTATTTGTCTTTAGAATCCAGCAAACAGCAGTATTACAACGAAAAACTTCACTTGCGTTTTTCTGCTACATTACTATCATAACTATCATAACTATCATACCAACTCAAACACAAAATGGCAGTATAGCGCAAAGTCATACTTTAATCCAGTACATTGTGCAGACATATTCAGTTGAGTTTATATAAACGAAGCAATAAAATCTATTTGAGAATTTCTGTAAACGACAAAAATTTGACACCTAAAAAATCCCAAGATACCAAGAGGTATCCCTTATCAGTTGTTTTAGTGTACAAAATTTCTTTTCTTCAATTTCTTCTAATTCTTCTAATCTTTTGCAAAAACTCTCTTGCCGTTTTAAATATTAGAGTTATAATAGCGGTAGTGTAATTGACCCACTAATTTTCAAGGGAGGCAATATTATGGTCAGTTTTCTCGTTTCATTGGTTGTTCTGCTTGGTGGCTTCTTCTTCTACAGCAGAATAATTGAAAAGGTGTTCGGTGCAGACGACCGCAAAACACCGGCTGTTCTCCATCCGGACGGAGTTGACTTTGTTGAGATGCCAGCGTGGAGACTTTTCCTCGTACAGCTCCTCAACATTGCAGGTCTTGGACCTATTTTCGGCGCTCTCGCAGGTGTCTGCTGGGGTCCTAAGGTTTATCTCTGGATAGTCCTCGGCACAATTTTTGCCGGCGCAGTCCATGACTACCTTTCAGGAATGCTCTCGTCAAGAAACGATGGCGCTTCAATTTCAGAAGTTGTCGGCAGATATCTCGGCACCGGAATGCTTCAGGTTATGCGCGTGTTCTCTGTCGTGCTTCTCGTTCTTGTCGGTGTCAACTTTGCAAAAGCTCCTGCGGGACTTCTTGCAAAAATTACGCCTGACGCGTTCGGTCCCGGCTTCTGGCTTGCGGTAATCATTGCTTACTACTTCATCGCAACCTTCCTTCCGGTTGACAAAATCATCGGAAAACTTTACCCGCTTTTCGGCGCATGCCTCATCATAATGGCTGCAGGTCTTATGATAGTCATGTTCACAAACGGCGATTACAGAGCAGCAATGCCTGAACTTTGGGGCTGCTATCAGCATCCGGGCGGACTGCCAATGTGGTCTATGATGTTCGTTTCAGTTGCCTGCGGCGCAATTTCAGGCTTCCACGCCACGCAGTCACCGATTATTGCCCGCTGCATTTCCAACGAAAAACAGGGCAGAACAATATTCTACGGCGCAATGGTTGCCGAAGGTATCATCGCACTTATCTGGGCAGCGGCAGGCGCCAGCTTCTACAAAGAACTTCCTATTCTCGCCGGTGCTCTTAAAGCAGGCGGCCCGGGCGGTGTCGTATACGAAATCTGCAGCAAAATGATGGGTTCATTCGGCGGCGTTCTCGCCATGCTCGGCGTTATCGCATGCCCAATTACCTCAGGCGACACAGCATTCCGTTCAGCAAGACTGACGATTGCCGACTGGTTCAAAATTAACCAGGCTGACCTTATGAAGAGACTTTACCTCTCGGTACCTCTTCTTGCAATCGGAGCGGCTCTCTGCCACTGGGGCGACTTCAATATGCTCTGGAGATACTTCTCATGGTCAAACCAGACCCTCGCTATGATGGTTCTCTGGGCAGGCGCAGTGTATCTCCATCGCGAAGGCTTCCCGCCGACAGCCTGCTTCATGGCAGCAATTCCGGCAACCTTCATGAGCGCTGTTTCAGCAACCTATTTCTTCCAGGCTCCTGAATGCCTCCACATGTCAACATCCGTCGCTTATCCGGCAGGTCTTGTCATCGCGGCACTTTTCCTCTGTATTTTCGTAATTAAAGAACTCAACGGCAAAAAAGCATAACACAGCAATTCTCCGGCGGCAGGGAATATCCCTGCCGCCTTTTTATTGTCTTTGAAAAACATGCTGCAAAAATAATTTTTACAGCTTATTTTTTTGCTTGCGCTTTTTATATGTTCGTATATAATATTCTCACATTTAAATATTGCAATAACGGCTGTGACGAAGAAGGGCGGTTTTGAAAACCTGCAGAGAACCGGCGGACGGTGCAAGCCGGAGGCGGACAAAGCCAGTGCTCTATGGCTTCCGAGCCGGAGCTTCGAAACCTTAAAAAAAAGGCGGTAGGGGTTTCCCGAGTATGCTGCGTCAGTGCAAAGGGGATATTTGCCCCGTAAGAGGCGCGTTTGCGCAATTTGAGTGGTACCGCGGGTAATGATGCTCGTCTCAAAGATTGAGGCGGGTTTATTTTTTCTAAGGGGGATTTTTTATGAGCAAACTTGATACCATCTGTGTTCAGGGCGGTTATACTCCGGGAAACGGAGAACCGAGACAAATTCCTATAGTACAGAGCACCACCTTTAAATATGCCACAAGCGAAGCAATGGGCAAGCTGTTTGACCTAGAAGCAAGCGGTTATTTCTACACAAGGCTTCAGAATCCCACCAATGACTGTGTCGCTGCAAAAATCTGCGAACTTGAAGGCGGCAGCGCTGCCATGCTCACCTCATCAGGTCAGGCGGCAAATTTCTTCGCGATTTTCAATATATGCGGCTGCGGAGACCACCTCGTTGCCTCTTCTTCAATCTATGGCGGCACATTTAATCTGATTGCAGTTACAATGGCTAAAATGGGAATAGAGGTAACATTCGTCAGTCCAGACTGCACGCGCGAAGAGCTTGACGCAGCATTCAGACCAAACACAAAATGTGTTTTCGGCGAAACTATCGCAAATCCGGCACTTACTGTACTTGACATCGAACTTTTTGCAAAGGCAGCTCACGATCACGGAGTTCCGCTTATTATTGACAACACCTTCCCAACACCGGTAAACTGCAGACCTATCGAATGGGGCGCAGATATTGTTACACATTCAACGACAAAATACATGGACGGACACGGTTCTGCAGTGGGTGGTGCCATTGTTGATGCAGGAAAATTCGACTGGTTTGCTTATGCAGACAAATTTCCCGGGCTGACAACACCTGACGAAAGCTACCACGGCATCACCTATGCCGAGAAATTCGGACTCGGCGGTGCTTTTATCACAAAATGCGTAGCTCAGCTTATGCGCGACTTCGGCGCGCAGCAGGCGCCTCAGCAGGCATTTATTCTTAATCTCGGACTTGAAAGTCTTCACGTCCGCATGGCAAAGCACTGCGAAAACGGTCAGGCTGTCGCGGAATTTCTTGCTTCAAGCCCGAAGGTTAAAAAAGTCAGCTACTGCGGACTGCCCGGCGACAAATATTACAAAACGGCACAGAAATATCTTCCGAAAGGCTCCTGCGGTGTAGTTTCGTTTGAACTCGAAGGCCGCGCGGCTGCCGAAAAATTTATGGCGGCACTGAAACTTGCGGCAATAGAAACACACGTTGCAGACGCGCGCACCTGCTGCCTTAATCCGGCGACAAGCACTCACAGACAGATGTCAGACGAACAGCTTGAAGCCGCGGGTATTCCAGCAGGTCTTGTCCGTATGTCGTGCGGACTTGAAGCTAAAGAAGACCTGATTGCCGATATAAAACAAGCTCTAGAAAACTGTTAGTCCAAAGCAAAATTAACTAGTAAGGGAGGAATATTCCTTGCCAATTAAGATTCCCAATCTCCTGCCTGCGGCGAAAACGCTGAGAGATGAAAATATTTTTGTCATGCAGGAGACACGCGCGGTTTCTCAGGACATTCGTCCGTTGAAAATTCTGCTACTCAACCTCATGCCGAAAAAAATAGAAACAGAAACTCAGCTCTCTCGTCTGTTGAGCAACACACCTCTGCAGATAGAGCTTGAACTGATACGCACCGCAACGCACCATGCGGCAAACACTTCTGAAGAACACATGCTCGCGTTTTACAAAGAATTTGCCGACGTAAAAGACAACCGCTACGACGGGCTGATCATTACCGGAGCACCGGTTGAACAGATGGCATTTGAAGAAGTCGATTACTGGCAGGAACTTGCCGAGATTATGGAATGGAGCAAAACTCACGTTCACAGCACCTTTCATATCTGCTGGGGCGCGCAGGCCGGACTTTATTATCACTTCGGAATACAGAAAAAAACGCTGGCTGAAAAAATGTTCGGTGTTTTCCCACACCACGTAGAATATAAACGCTCAATACTTTTCCGCGGTTTCGATGACACCTTTATGGTACCACACTCAAGACACACGACCGTGGCAAGAGAGGACATCGAAAAAGTGCCGGAGCTTCGCATACTCTGTTCATCTGAAAAAGCGGGACTTTACGCCTGTATGACAAAAAACGGACGGCAGATTTTCATTATGGGACACTCCGAATATGACCCGCGCACTCTTGAAGCGGAATATATCCGCGATAAAAAGGCAGGGCTGCCTATTCACGTCCCTGAAAACTATTATCCAAACGATGACGACACACAGGAACCGCTTGTAACGTGGCGCAGCGCTGCACATCTGCTCTATGCGAATTGGGTGAACTACATAGTGTATCAGGGCACTCCGTTTGAACTTGCCGACATCGGCAGCGCAGAATGCGGAACAGAGGAAGACGAATAAAAGATATCCATGCATTATATAAAAAGGCTCTTCACGAAATCGTGAAGAGCCTTTTTCTTCAGCACAGATTAATACAAAAACTAGAACTTTATAAAATTATGGTCAATTACCGCATTCAGCAGCAAATCGCCATTAACGTTGTATGTTTGACCGGCAGGCGCTCTTTTAGTCCGTTTGTCGCCGTTGGGTATGCCTGCATAGTCCATGACAACAATGCCCGCAGGACCATCAAGATTTGTTGTTATGTAGTTCGCGGCTCGTATGTTCTGAAATTGGGCGCTTTTCGGATAATTTGTTACAAAATCGTGCGGGACGCTGAGATATCCGGAAATGTAGTTAAAGCACCATACGCTTTCTTCAGGTTTTTCCCTGACCTGCTTGGTAAAATCATCGAACATTTTGAATATTTTGTCCGTCTTGTCTTGAATGTCTGCACCTGTAGTTTTTATCTCCCATTTGTTCTGCGTCCACGAAACGTTTTTAGCTGCTTTTGGCGTTCGCGGCAGTCCGACACTTCCGTCATATTTCATGCCTGACACACCGGAACCCCAGCGGCAGCATATCGACGAATCCAACGTAACGTCTTTTGTGTCGTTCACGTCACAGTTCATAAACAAAAATTTGCCTCTAACGTCTTTGAGTCTCAAATCAGGTTTGAAAAGTACCGCGTTTTTGTCGTTGTTGTATTTCAGGACAGCGTTCTGCATATCTTCATATTTTGACTTGCTCGGCGTACCGTCCCACGCGAATTCTATAATGACAAATTCCTTCGGATTGCTTTTCAGCTTGTTTTTGATGGCATTTACTGCTGTTGAAAACGCAATTCCTGCACTGAACGCATGACCGAGGTAAAGCTCAGAGTGTCCCCAGTAGCCAAGTCTCATATCAAAGCAGCGGACTCCTTTATCAAATTGTTCGTCAAAGTTCAAACCCTGTGTTCTTCCGTACATTTCAATTATGTTTGTAAGTCCGAAGGTGGCGGAATCGTGAGTACCAGGAATGCTGAGCTGGGTAATCAGCTGATTGTCGGGAAGGTCAGCCATCCATGTTTTTGACGCGACATACTTTGAATACGCCGCAGGCAGCGCAATTTTGAACATATTTTTGTACCGCAACGGGTAAGGAACGGATATACAGCGCAAAGGCGTCTTTTCAAAAACCGCGTTTCCGAATTTCGGCGGCGCGACAAAACCAAAGTCCACAATTTGCAGCTTCGGGCAGTTTGCAAAAGTTCTGTCGCCCATTGTATATACTGAGGTTTGGTGGCTGCGCATAAAACCGTGCATTGAAGAACGTACTTTTCCGGTTTCGTCTTTAATCTCGCGGTAGATATCCAGATAGTTGCCGCAGCCTATACTGACAAATTCAAGATTGGGACAATTTCCAAATGCGTTCGCACCTATGTTAGGTGTACCGAAAATTACTACTCTGCTAAGCTTCGGCATATCAGCGAAAGCATTTGCCCCTATTTCTTTTACGTCCTCGGGAATAATCAGTTTTTCAACGCTCTCTTTAAGCTGCGGATTGTTTTTCATAAAATCCGCCGGTATAAACGGAAGCGAAACATCTTGACTGCCATCGCGTCCGAAATTCAACACCTGGAGTTTGCTGCTGTCAGCCGGAATTTCCTGCTCGGCTGCGTCATTGGCGTCATTTTCCTGTCCAAGCAGCAGAGGCGCAGCATTATACTGTAAATTTGTTTCTAAACAATTTTCAGCGCTTTGCGTTTTCTGCTGTGAAACGTCGTCACTATCCTGTTCTTCAGGCTTTTCAAGCTGAGCGACCTCCAAAAGTTCCATTCCGAACTGCTCCTCAAGCTGCTCTTTATGCTCGTTCCAGTCAAGCTGAGTGCCCTCGGCAAGCTTAAAACAGAGTTCATTGCTGTCAGGCTGATATTTTCCGAAATAGCCCGCTTCCGCCAGCAGTTCATCTGACACTTCCTGAGTTGTACCGGACGAGCTTCCGTCACAGCCGCCCGATAAAATTACCGCAGAAAACAGAGCGGTAATTAAAAGAACGGCAAATATTCTGGATTTTACAGTGTTGTAATACATAAAAAATCTTCTCCTCCACTAATCGTTGATTGTATTGCCTTTGTAAATTATTTTATCAGCAAAGCGGAAACAAGCGTAAAATATTCCGCCACAATATTGTCTTTCCCCACCCAGAGAATTCTTGTTCCGAGAAGTTCTTCCGTAACTTTCTGAACGTTTCCGCCTATCGATTCTATCGAATAGCGCATAAGTTTCGGATTTCTGCACGGTTTGCCCTCAAGTTTCGCACACCTTGCGCAGAGCTGACAGTCTCCGGCAAAAAGTCCGCGGCTTTGCGGTATTTCTTTTTCCATCAGCCAAATCTGCTGCATCAGCCTTCCTTTTTCGGCAGCAATCATTGATTTTACGAAATAAAACAGGTCTCCTTCATATTTCATTCCGCGCGCAGACGAATCAAGTATCATTTTAATCCCAAAAAGTTTTATACTGTTAAACTGCTTCCAATATTGAAGCTGTTCAAATTCAAAATTCGGGCATGACCATTTTTTGTCATAATTAGGACACTGCCTGCAGCACTCAAGAAAGCGCGGTACGTCAACGTAATGCGATATGAACAGGCTCATATCGCATTCAGCGTACAATGTTTCTGCCGTGTAGGAAAATATCGGCATAATCAGTCCTTCATAAGCAGCGCAAAGAATATAACATAATACGGCGGAAGTATGCCGTTTTTAGTCCAAAGGATTTCAATACCGAACAAATCTTTTGACATAGTTTCAATGTCGCCGCCGACTCCTTCTATCATAAAGCGCATTTTGTCAGGGTGTCTGCATGGTTTCCCGTCCAACCTTGCGCAACGCTTACAGTATGAACAGATAAGAGATGAAAGTATTCTGCTACCCCTGTACTTGTTTTCAAGATGCCTTATAAAGAGTGTCATTTTGATTTTCTCTCTTGTGAACATCTCATTCAGGAAATCTTCAACACCTATGTCTGTGTATTTCTTATCTCTCAGTCCGTCTGACAGAGTAAGTTTTTCCCCTATTAGACGGACTGTTTTGTATCTTTTCCATAAATCTTCTGTGGGAAATTTATAGGCAGGACATGCCCAGTTTTTGCCATATTCGGAACATTCCGCGCAGTAAGCGGCAACTTTTGGAATATCAACATACTTACGCACAAAGGTTTCTGTGTCAACTTTTTTTTCAAGCCTTTTTACGCTGTAAGCAAAATTTTTCATTTTCTGTCAGCACTACACCGGATATACACCTGGAGCTGCAATATCCTCAAGTCCTATATCTGTTTTTGTCACTCTGACATATTTATGTTCCAAAAATTCTTTTGCAACCTGCGGGAACATTATATAGCTCAAAACGTCTTCTTCCTGCAACGCGAGATATCCGATTTCGCGTTTTGCTTCTTCAAGCTCAAATGGCAGAAGTTCGCCCGGGCGGCAGGTAATCGGCTTTTCGTTTCCAATTACCTTTTTCTGAATTTCACTGTCAACAGGCGCAGGTGTTTTCCCATAATAACCGAGGAAATACTGCCTGACTTCCTTCGGCACAACCTTCCAGCGTTCACCTGAAAGCACATTCATAGTAGCCTGTGTTCCCACAATCTGACTTGTAGGTGTTACAAGAGGCGGATAGCCCATCTCTTTTCTCACCTGCGGAACTTCCTTCAAAACCTCCTGCAGTTTATCAAGGCAGCCGGCGTCTTTCAGCTGACTCTGCAGATTTGAGTACATTCCGCCGGGTATCTGATACATCAAAATATTAACATTGACACCCCGGACTCCCATAATTTTATCCTTGTATTTTTCAGCAAGCCCGCGGAAATGTTCCGCAATGGGGACAAGATCTTCAAGTTTAATGTCAGTATTAAAAATTCCGCCGCGCAAAGCGGCAACCATCGTTTCTGTCGCAGGTTGACCGGTGCCCATGGCGAACGGGGATATTGAGCAGTCTATAACGTCAGCTCCGGCTTCAAGCCCCGCAAGATAACTCATGGAGGCAAGCCCTGTCGTGTAGTGGCTGTGAAGCTGAACAGGCAGGTCAACCCTGCTTTTTATTGCCTTTACAAGCGCAGATGCTGCAACAGGAGAAAGAAGCCCCGCCATGTCTTTAACACAGATTGAGTCTGCGCCCATCTTTGCCATTTCCTCAGCCTGACGCGCAAAATTGTCAATAGTGTGAACTGGAGAGACAGTATAGCTTATCGTCATCTGCAGTTCTCCGCCGGCTTCCTTAACCGCGCGCGCCGCTATTTCCATATTGCGCAAATCGTTGAGCGCGTCAAAAACACGTACTATGTCAACTCCGTTATCAACAGAGCGTTTGACAAATTCTTTTACGGTATCGTCAGCGTAATGTCTGTAACCAACAAGATTCTGACCGCGAAGCAGCATCTGTGTCTTTGTTTTCTTCAGCCGTTTTTTAATTTCGCGTATTCTTTCCCACGGATCGTTGTTCAGATAGCGCATACAGGTATCAAAGGTTGCTCCGCCCCAGCACTCTATCGAATAATAACCAACCTCGTCCATGGCTTCGCATATCGGAAGCATATCTTCTGTTGTAAGGCGCGTTGCCATAAGCGACTGGTGCGCATCGCGGAAACAAGTCTCGGTAATGCCGATACGGCGAGCCGCAGCCTCAGTCGCAAGCGTTTTCTTTTCAATAGAAGTTACGGCTGCCATATCGGCAACCGTAACTTTACATACTTCTTTTGCGTCCTCAACAAGCTTTGTCATTATCACGCGGCCTTTGGAATCTTTAACTTCCTGTCTGAACGCCATAAATTTGCCTTAATCTTCCACCGGCATCTCTGAAAGATACTTATAGAGGTTCCAGCGTGCGCGGAGATCCTTTTCTTCTGCTTTAAGCAGCGCTTCTGCTTCTGCCGGGCTGGTGATCGTAAGGCGTTTGTAACGTGTTTCGTTGTAGATATAATCCTTGAGCGGGAGCGTCGGCTCTTTACTATCGAGAACGAGCGGATTTTTGCCCTGCGCAGCAAGTTCGGGGTTGTAGTGCATAAGAATCCAGTGTCCTGATTCAACTGCCTTCTTCTGCTGCTCAAGTCCCTTGTCCATCGCTATGCCGTGCGCGATACAGTGACAGTAAGCAATAACAAGTGACGGACCGTTGTAGGCTTCCGCTTCACGAATGACCTTGATTGCATGTTCAGGATTTGCGCCGAGGTTGATACGTCCGACGTAAACATTTCCGTAGGTCATTGCCATAAGGGCGAGGTCTTTTTTACCCATTGCTTTGCCGGCAGCCGCAAATTTCGCGATGGCGCCGCGTGGTGTTGATTTTGACATCTGGCCGCCGGTGTTGGAGTAAACTTCCGTGTCAAGCACAAGGATATTGACATTTCTTCCCTGCGCTATAACGTGGTCAAGTCCGCCGTAACCGATGTCGTATGCCCAGCCGTCGCCGCCGATATTCCATACCGTTTTGCGAACAAGATTATCAGCCAGCGTAAGCATTTCTTGTGACTGCTCAGTGCCGATTGCTTTGAGTTTTTCTTTGAGCTCTGCGACCTTTGCTTCAACAGCCTGAATTTCTTCTTCCGTTCCCTGCGGTGCGTCAAGAATTGCATCTACAAGCGCCTTGCCGACTTCGGGCTCAAGTTTCTGCAGAAGTTCTGAAGCATATTCAGCATGTTTATCAAGCGTAAGTCTAAAGCCGAGACCAAATTCGGCGCCGTCTTCAAACAGTGAGTTCGCCCATGCAGGTCCTCTGCCTTCGTTGTTCTTTGCCCAAGGCGTTGTCGGGAGGTTGCCGCCGTAAATTGAGCTGCAGCCCGTGGCGTTTGCTATAAACGCGCGCTCTCCGAACAAGGCTGAAATGAGTTTGACATAAGCCGTTTCACCGCAGCCTGCGCATGCGCCTGAGAATTCAAAGAGCGGACGGAGAAGCTGAACATCTTTAACTGTATCAAGGTTAAGCTGCTTTCTGTCAACATCAGGCAGTCCCATGAAGAAGTTCCAGTTATCATGCTCTGCTTCACGAAGCGGACGCTGCGGCGCCATTTTAAGCGTTCCCTTGACAACCGCAAGCGGGCAGGTATTGACGCACACGCCGCAGCCTGTGCAGTCTTCCGCCGCAACCTGAATTGTAAATTTCTTGCCTTCAAATGCCTTCCAGCTGCCTATAGGTTTAACGTCGGCTGATTTGAAAGTTGCCGGTGCGTCTGCAAGTTTGTCCGCATCATAAACTTTGGCGCGGATTGCAGCGTGCGGGCAGACAAGCGAACATTTACCACACTGGATACATGCTGTCGGATCCCATACAGGAACGTCAACGGCAATATTGCGTTTCTCATACTGCGTTGTCGCGCTCGGATACGTACCGTCGGCCGGCATTGCCGAAACCGGAAGATCGTCGCCTTTAAGAACCATCATAGGTGCAAGAACCTTTTTGACAAATTCCGGCGCGTCATCTGTTACAGGGGCTTTAAGATCAAATTTGCTCGTTGCCTGTGCAGGAACCTTAACCTCGTAGAGGTTTTTGACTGCTTCGTCAACAGCGTTAATGTTCTTGTCAACGATAGCCTGACCCTTCGGCAGATACGTTTTGACGATTGAAGCCTTAATTGCTTCAATGGCCTGGTCCTGCGGAAGGATGCCGCTGATTGCGAAGAAGCAGGTCTGGAGAATCGTGTTTGTACGGCGTCCCATACCCGTTGCTTTTGCAATCGTTGTAGCGTCGATAACATAGAATTTGAGTTTTTTGTCAATTATATGCTTCTGTGCTGTAAGCGGGAGATGATCCCATACTTCTTCGGCACTGTACGGGCTGTCGAGAAGGAACGTGCCGCCTTCTGCCGCTGACGCTAGAACATCAAGCTTTTCCATGTATTCAAATACGTGGCATGCCACAAAATTCGCCTTATTGATGAGATAGCTGGCGTAAATCGGGTCCGGACCAAAACGGAGATGGCTGACAGTGATACCGCCTGACTTTTTGGAGTCGTAGGCATAATAACCCTGTGCATAGAGATCTGTTTCGCCGCCGATGATTTTGATAGAGTTCTTGTTGGCACCTACAGTCCCGTCTGCTCCGATACCGAAGAAAAGGCAGCGCGTGCATTTCGGATTTTCGGTGTCAAAATTCGGGTCGTAGTCAATGTTTGAGTAATTCACATCATCGTTGATACCGACCGTGAAACTGTCTTTCGGCATCGGCTTTGTAAGTTCATCGAACACACCCTTGACCATTGCAGGGGTAAATTCCTTTGAGCCGAGACCGTAGCGTCCGCCGATAACCTTAATATCTTTGCCGGAAAGAGCCGTGCGGACGTCGAAGCAGAGCGCTTCGCAAATTTCCGCGGGGTCCTTGCAGCGGTCGAGAACCGCGACTGCCTTTGTTGTTGCCGGAAGTGCCGTGATAAAACGGTTAACGTCGAACGGACGGAAGAGATGTACACAGATGACGCCGACCTTTTCTCCCATTTCGGTAAGTCTTTCGACTGCTTCGCGGGCAACATTGGCGCCTGAACCCATAATGACGATGACTCTCTCGGCATCCTTCGCGCCGTAGTAGTCAAAAATGTGATACTGTCTGCCGACCTGTTTGGCAAACTTGTCCATAGCCTTCTGGACAATATCAGGAACAGCTTTGTAATATTTCGTACAGGCTTCTCTTGACTGGAAGAAAGAGTCTGTATTCTGAGCCGTGCCGCGGATGAACGGCGCTTCCGGCGTGAGTCTGCGCAAACGGTGCGCACGGACGAGATCATCATCGATGAGCGCGCGCATATCGTCATAATCAAGCTGCTCAATCTTCATTTCTTCGTGGCTTGTGCGGAAACCGTCGAAGAAATGGAGGAACGGAACACGCGCTTCAAGCGTTGCGGCCTGAGCGATAAGTTCCATATCCATAACTTCCTGAACAGAAGCTGAAGAAAGCAGTGCCCAGCCGGTATTTTTGACAGCCATAATATCAGAGTGGTCACCAAAAATTGAAAGAGCGTGGGTCGCAATCGTACGAGCAGTAACATTCATAACCGTTGACGTAAGCTCGCCCGCGATTTTGAACATATTCGGAATCATAAGAAGAAGTCCTTGTGATGCCGTAAACGTTGTGCAAAGAGCGCCTGTCTGAAGTGCGCCGTGGTAAGCGCCTGACGCGCCGGCTTCACTCTGCATTTCCTGAACAAGAGGCACTGTGCCCCAAATGTTCGGACGCTTTGCCGCTGACCATGTGTCTGACCACTCAGCCATCGGTGATGACGGAGTAATCGGGTAGATTGAAATAACCTCGTTAACCGCGTGGGCTACAAACGCAGCGGCTTCATTACCGTCGACTGTTACCCACTTTCTCTGCTTGTCAACCATAAAAACCCCTCCAATATACTGGAAAAATATAGAACCATCTCTAAAAAGACTTCACGCTTGCCACAACAAAAACACAGGCACAAAACCCTTCACGTTCATTATAACATCAAATTGCCCTGTTGAAGATATTACATACTAAATATTCAGCCAAAAAAATCCCAACACGGCATTAAAAATTTGTAACAAGTTTTGAAACAGCGTTTTTGACCGTTACAACACCCCTGCTTTATTTCTTAATAAGTTTCTTAAGTTCCTCTATATCGCTTTTAGCGTCTGAATTTCCGTGCCCTGTGCTGCTTTATCGTTCTTAAGCATCTGAATATCTTCATTCTGTCTTGCGTTTTCGTTTTCAGAGTCTTATTTTCTTCGTTTACAAACTTCACCTGTTTCTGAAGCTTCATGTGTATATTTGTTATAGCGCTGTTATACCGCTCCTATATATAATGTTCATAATTTTTCGTATTTGGAAACACCCCCCGATTTTTGCATTTGTTTTTCATTTATTTTTCATTTCATTTTCAATTTTTGTGTTTGTGAATTTTTCACAATGCGGCATAAAGGCAGTATGCAGCTGACTTTATCCGCTGTTGTCTTTTTTTCGTCTTACCCGCTCTAATTTGGGGTGTTCCATTTACCGTATCGTCTGAACATTATATATAGGAGGGGTGAGAAACCGCACAGCGTTTTTTCTCTT
>JAZUIB010000028.1:0-2532 GCA_045642025.1 Synergistaceae bacterium | reverse complement strand
AACGTTGCAACTTGTTGCAACACCACAATTGGTAATTAGTAATTTGTACTTGGTAATTTGTTTCCCCTCTTTGGGGCAACGTCACTGGATTCCGCATGTTTCCCCTTGTCTCCCCGCACGAGCGAAGCGAAGATGCGGGGGCCAGCGGCTTTACGGTTTTAACTTCAAACGTTGCAACTTGTTGCAACACCACAATTGGTAATTGGTACTTGGTAATTTGTTTTCCCCCTTTGTGGCGAAGACACTGGATTCCGCATCAAGTGCGGAATGACGGTTGGTGAGACACTGGATTGCATCAAGTGCGGAATAAACTGGAGGGGTGCGGATTTCCGCAGAATGACGGGGGCATAAACAACGGATAACGTAAACTGAATAAAACAGAGCAGAACATTAAGCAGACACCGCCTGAGGTGCACTCAGGCGGTTTGTGCGTCCTACGCTGTTTTGAATTTATCAGCGATATCGGAATTTTTCGTTTCTTCAACATACCGCGCCATAAGCTCGTTAATCACGTCCTTGACTGTAGTGCCGTTAACGCCGACAGCTCTTTTGAACGCTTTATAAAGCCTCTCAGGCGTATGAGTTCCAACATGAACAATCTTCGTTACCATTAAAAACTCTCCTTTCTATTCGGGGATATCTATACAATTAAGCTCTGCCATGGCTGTGAGCCAGGGTTTAATTGACTCAAGTTTCTTTTGTATCGCATGAACACGTCTGTTGATAGTCATATGTGCCACATCACTGTCAAGAGAAATATCACGCTTTGTTCTGCCTGCGTAAAGCTTATTAACAAGCTCCAATTCTTCTGCCGAAAGAAGCGGTTTTACCTTTTCAAACAGCGCGTTTTCACGCTCAGCCCAATCCCCCTCAGCCGCGCTGATACATACATCTTCCGCATCGGCAAGAGCGACATCCCTGCCGTACATATTGCCCTTTTCCGCCCTACGCTGCTCTGCGTAATAGGCAATACAGCGTGTCAGCCTGTTTTTCAGCAGATTGTCAAAATATTCTTTTCCCGCAATTTTCGGCAGTATCTTAAGCAGCGACAGCCGCCCTATCTGCAGAAGATCCTCAAAATCAGCTCCCCCGCCGCGATACTGCCCTGCCAGTTTTATAATCAGCGGCTCAAATCTCACAAGCGCTGTTTTGGCTGTAATCTTCTCTCCGTTCCTTCCGCACTCATACTCCGTTGTCTCGTAACCTGCAAACACTTCTTCAATTGAAACTTCTCTTGTATTTATCATAATCTTTCCTTTCCCGCACACCTGCGGCCGTAAAATTTCCATCTGCCGGTATCCCGAACTTTCTTACAATAACGGAGTTCCGGACCTCCGTTATATCAGCTGCGTTACTTTCTGCGCCTCAGCTTATCAGAAGCGCATGGCGCAAAACTAATCAAAATCAACGTCTGTGGTTGTAGTTTCAATAACCTGCGCTCCGTTCTGTTTTGTGATATTCACGACAAGCGGCTGTCTGTCAGCGATTGTATTCATTGCCGTTTTGACAAGTGCCGCTCCGTCTCCGTCCTTGAGACCTTCCTTGGCATAATTCAGCGTAATATTGTGCTGATTATCGTCTGCCGTCGTAAACATCATTTTGAGTTTGCGTGTACTTTTTATTCCCATAGCTGCTTCACCTCCTTTCATACATACCATTTTCGGCAATTGCCCATCGCAAAACGATGTGCTAAAACCTTTCCGCAATCTCTGCAAGCAGCGCGATTGCGGCAGCTGCAACGCTCCTTACCGCTTCTGCAACATTCTGAAGCATGAAGAATCACTCCTTTCCAAACAAGACTTACCGGTGTCTTCATACGCTTCAGAGCCGCGCTTTCGCCTACTTCACGATTTCGTCAACCATATCGCGGCGAACCTTTGTCGGTGTAACTTCAAAAAGCGGTTTCACCGCGTCTGCTACGCTGTCTAGAGTGTCAGCCGCAACAGTCGGTGAGATTTTGCTCATTGAAACAGTTTTCTTAGAGTCGTCAACAGTAAGCGCAAACTTCATTGACGTACTCTCATTTTCAAATGATGCCATAACCTTCATCTCCTTTCTGATATTTTGAGAGGCGTGACAAATTTCTCATGCCCTCCTATATATAATGTTCAGACGATACGGTAAATGGAACACCCCAAATTAGAACGGGTATGACGAAAATTCATCAACAGCGGTTAAACACTGTTACAGACTGACTCTATGACACTTTGTGAATTTTTCACAATCGCAGATTTTGAAAATGAATTGAAAAGTAAATGAAAAACAAATGCAAAAATCGGGGGGGTGTTCCAAATACCAAAAGTTATGAACATTATATATAGGAGGGTGAAGAAATCGCTCAGCGTTTTTTCTCTTTTCCAAGATTTAGCTCTGTCCCGTCGGGTTAGCTTACGGAAGGCTTTTTCCACCGGTCGGACATCCGTGTGTTAAATCTTCTTACTTTAATCGCATCGACGTCATGCGTTCATGATGCTGACAAGCCCGCTGCCAATGCGCTATGGGAATGAATACTTCGGTAACTGCTGTCGTGGA
>JAZUIB010000027.1:0-16424 GCA_045642025.1 Synergistaceae bacterium | reverse complement strand
CAACGACCATTTTTGAGTGTCCATGCGCAGTGTCAACGATTATAGTATCAACTCCAGCGTTGATGAGCGCGTCCGCGCGGTCAACCGCGTCTTTTCCTACACCGATTGCAGCGCCTATTAGTAGTCGACCTCTTGAGTCTTTTGCCGCGTTCGGGAATTCTTTTGCCTTGAGAATGTCTTTTATTGTGATAAGCCCGGTGAGTTTGCCTTTTTTATCAACTATAGGAAGTTTTTCAACTTTTTGGTGCATGAGGATGTCTTTTGCCTGCGCAAGTGTTGTACCTTCCGGTGCCGTAATGAGTTTTCCTTTTGTCATAACGTCTTTGATCGGCTGGTCAAGGTTTGTTACGAAACGAAGGTCACGGTTTGTGATTATGCCGACAAGCTTGACTTTTTCGTCAACTATAGGGACTCCGGATATATGATAGTGCGCCATGAGGTCTACTGCCTGACGTACTGAGTCTTCTGGTTTGAGATAGAACGGGTCAACGATTACGCCTGATTCTGAGCGTTTGACCTTGTCTACTTCTGCTGCCTGAAGGTCAAAGGGGATATTGCGGTGCAGAATGCCTATGCCGCCCTCGCGCGCAAGAGCTATTGCAAGCTGTGCTTCTGTGACAGTGTCCATTGCCGCACTGCAGATAGGTATGTTAAGTTTAATCTGCGGTGTGAGGTATGTCGTGAGATCCGCGTCTGCAGGAAGTGTTTCGCTGTACGCAGGTACAAGAAGCACGTCGTCGAAGGTAAATCCGCTGTAGTCAACGAACTTTTTTGATGCTGTGTTTGCCATTGTCTGACCCCCAGTTTAATATGTTTAATTTTATGTTTATGTTTAAAACTTTTTTATTCTTGACAGTGTAGCAACCGCGTGGCATATCATACATTCGCAACGACCAACTGAGCCGCATTTTTCACCTGATTTTACCTTGAGGCTGAAGCGTTGACTCCCGTCATCGGATATGTATCGGCCGAGATTCATTGTTAATTTGTTTATGATACCACCAAGTTTGGGAATTTGCGCGTTTAATGTTGCATCAACCCAGTCAATTTTCCAGCCGTTTTCATGTATGAGCGCAACTACTTTTTCAAGCAGTTTTATACTGTCAGCGTTTTTGTATGTGTTGTCCGAGGCAGGAAAAAGCGTACCGATATCCGGCAACCCCGCAGCACCTAGCAAGGCATCCATAACTGTGTGGGTGATTACGTCTGCATCGGAATGTCCGTCAAGTCCAAGAGGTGAATTTTCTATTTCTATTCCTGCAAGTATGAGTTTTCTGCCGGCAGCAAGCGGATGTATGTCGTAGCCGTGGCCTGTACGGATTTCTTTTGCGCCTGCGGCAAAATTTGACGCCATAAGCCAGTCGTACGGCGTGGTAATTTTAAAATTGCACTCTTCTCCGCGAACCTCTGCTGTTTTGTATCCTGCTTCAAGCCACGTTGTCGCTTCATCTGTGGCAAGTTTTCCGTCTTCAACCAGCATGAGCAGTTTTTTGCGTTCAAATGCCTGAGGGGTCTGTGTTTTAAAATATTTTGACCTGTCTGCGGCTGTCATACCGTTTTGGTCTATAAATTTTATTGAATCAGTAATCGGAAGCAGCGGTATTGCCGCGCCGCACTTTTCTGTTTCTGCCATTATTCTGAGACATAAGTCTTTCGTGATGAACGGGCGGGCGGCATCATGTATCAGCACATAATCTCCCTCGCATGCTTTTAGGCCGCTGAGAACCGATTGTGAACGTTCTGTCCCAGCCTGGGCAGTTTTTACGCTTGGTATTCTGTTTAATTTCTCTGCAAGCTCGCTCATTTCTGCAGAGAGCACTACAATTATTTCTGATATTCTGCCTTCGTCAAGCAACTCTTCCGCAACGGCAAATGACCACTGCCAAACAGGAATTCCGCCGAGCACGCGAAATTGCTTGGCTTCTCCTCCCAGTCTGCTTCCGTGTCCTCCTGCCGCTATTATAAAAGACCATTTTTTGTCAGTCATTTTTAATCCTCTGTCATTTCCCTGCGAGACTCAAGAGCAAGATGCAGCGTTACTCTGTCTGCAAAGCCTATGCTTCCGCCTACAGGCAGTCCGTATGAGAGACGTGATATTTTGACGCCGGTGTTCTTCACCGCATTCTGCACCGTGTAGGCTGTCATATCGCCTTCAATGCGCGGAGTTGTCGCAATAATAAGTTCTTTTACATTGAGCGTGCTAATTCTGTTTTTGAGTTTTTCAAGACTTTCTTCGGGAATTTCCTGGTCGTCAAGCGGCGAACAGCGGCCGCCCAGCACATGATACAGTCCGTTGTATATGCCGGACTGCTCTATTGCGACACAGTCTTCGTCGGTTTCGACAACGCATATTACTTTTCTGTCGCGCATTGGGTCTGTGCAGATTGAGCAGGGGTCGCAGTCTGTTATTCCACCACACTGCGAGCAGTGCTGTATTGTTTCTGCCAGCTGACGCGCTGACTCTGCAAATTCCGCTATCCATGAGGCATCTTTTGAGAGCAGATAAAACACCATCCGGCGTGCGCTTTTTTCGCCGATGCCAGGCAGCGCGCTCCAGAGCTTTATAAGTTTTTGTACAGCGTTTGGAAGTGCCAAGTTTTTACATTAAACCGGGTAAATTACCCAGCCCTCCTGTAATTGAGTTCATTTTTGCGGCCGCAGCGCTTTTGCTTTTTGTAATACCGTCTTTAAGCGCGGAAAGGATAAGGTCTTCGAGCATTTCAGTTTCTTCAGGGTCTACTACATCTTTCGATATTGAAACTGCCATAATGTCACCATGTCCGTTGACTGTGACTTTGACAGCTCCCCCGCCTGCAGTACCCTCTACTTCAAGGGTTTCAAGTTCTTCCTGCGCACGGGCAAGACCTGCCTGCATTTTCTGCGCTTGCTGCATAAGTTTGTTCATATTCATTGAAAACACTCCTTACTGTGTTAGTTTATTTTATCGTATCTGTCCAGATGAAATTTTGTAAGCAGTACATACCACACAAAGACAGGCAGTCCAAGCAGTCTTTTCCAGCGCCATGGTTCCTGTATTGTTCTGTAAAGCCATTCGAGTTTCATTTTCTGCCAGATTTTGGGCGCGCGTTTTAGTTTTCCGGAAATGACATCCATGCTTCCGCCTATTCCTATGCCTGCTACTGCGCCTGTTTTTTCAAGATATTCATACAGCCAGTATTCTTGTTTGGGGACTCCTAAGCCCGTAAACAGTATATCTGCGCCTGATTTTTTGATTTCACTGCATATTACAGGTATTTCGTCTTCTTTGAAATATCCGTTCTTGCAGCCTGCTACCTGAAGACCGCTGAATTTTTCTTTCATTTTTTCCGCAGCGGCCTCTGCGATTCCAGGACTGCCGCCGAAGAAATAAACTTTCCAGCCTTCAGACGCTGCCCTTTCACAGAGATGTTCTACAAATTCGCAGCCCGGAAGCCTTTCCTGTATAGGATTCCCGAGAAGTTTGAACGCCGAAATCAGCCCGGCACCGTCAGGAAGCCTGAGAGATGCCTTTTCGCAGACCGCACGATAGCGGGCATCTTTTCTGCTTCTCAGCGCAGCAAGTGCGTCCGGCGTGATAATTATATGCGCTGTTCTCTCTGTCTCAATCCAGTGAGTTACTTTTCCGAGCGCATAGTTGAGAGATACATTGTCGATTGTTATTCCCCAAAGCGCAGGGGTTCTATCAGTTTCTTTGTGTTCCGTTTTTTTAAGTTTGAAAAACACTGCGGTTATTGCAAATATCACGAAAACTACGGCAAGGACAATTATAAACGCATGATACTGCATCATAATGCCTGCCGCCGCGCAGGAAGCAAGCGTGCATAGCAATATAAAGCCGTAAACCGCTCCTGAATGGTCTATGCCGTGAGATATGCACTCTTTGTAGAGCATAAAGGTTCCGGAAGGATGCGGCATAAATATTGCGGAAGCGACCAGTATTACTATTTCAATTACAGGAATAAGAATAAATCCGGTCACAGCCGAAATAAGCGGCCATGTCGCAATACCTCTGCTGACCGCAAATACACAAACACCTGCCACAAGAGTGCCCCAAAACGCGCTTAAAGGTTCTGTAAGCCTTCGATATGCGTAAAGATGGCGGGAGCGGAATACAAGCAGAAAAACTATGCCTGTGATACATATCTGCGTTACGTCCTGAAACTGTTTGGGTTCTGTTATTATGACAGCAGATATCACACCCCACATTGCAGTAAGCATAAATCCGCACATGCCGGGAATTTCGTCGACATCTTGAAAAAATATAGGCATGAAGCCAACCCATATTGTACTTGCTATTATAGACGGAATATTTGAAAGATAGATATATTCTCCGCTTGCGGCTTCAATGAAAGCAACACGGGGACCGAAAACAGAGAACGCAAGACCTGTGAGGAAATAAAGTAAACGCAGAGAACGAGCATTCATAACCTTCTGACAGAAACCTATGCAGCCTGCGATAACCGCAGCCGCGATTGTAATACGGAGAGGCGTATTATGCGTCCATATACCAAACAGTGACCAGGCGCATATTATAGTAATATCTTTGAGGTAATAATACTGGTCTGGTTCAACATATTTTCTGAAAAATCTCTGAAAAGATACACATGCGACAGCAACGGCAAAAACTGCCAGCGTCATCTGAAGATATGGAATATCAAGCATGTGCTCTATCCTCCCTGCGCGTTTTATATATGTTACCACAGATTAAGCCAAGATAAAAAAAGAAAACCGAAAAATCCGGTTTTCTTTTCAGTGTTTTTTGAAGATTTAACCTATTTTATCAGCGTTTCCTAAATACGGACGGAGTGCTTCAGGAATGGTGATACTGCCGTCCTCATTCTGATAATTCTCCACAACCGCGATTAATGTTCTGCCGATTGCAAGTCCCGAGCCGTTTAATGTATGGACAAACTGCGGTTTTCCGCCGTCTGCCGGTCTGTATCTGAGTCCCATACGACGCGCCTGAAAATCTTCGCAGTTACTGCATGAACTGATTTCTCTGTAGCAGTTCTGGAAAGGAAGCCATACTTCAAGATCAAAAGTTTTTGCCGCGCCAAATCCCATGTCTCCTGATGACAGACAGACCACTCTGTACGGCAGACCGAGTATCTGAAGCACATCTTCCGCGCAGTTTGTCAGATGTTCAAGTTCGTAATAGCTTTTTTCAGGTGTGCTGAGCTTTACCATTTCAACCTTGTCAAACTGATGCTGGCGGAGCATGCCTTTCATATCGCGCCCGTAGCTGCCTGCCTCGCGGCGGAAACACGGCGTATATGCCGTAAAATACATTGGGAGGTCCTTTTCGGCAAGAATTTCGCCCGAGTACATATTTGTAAGAGGCACTTCTGCCGTCGGAATCATCCAGAGGTCATCATTTGCGCAGCGGTAAAGATCTTCTGTGAATTTAGGCAGTTGCCCGGTGCCTGTCATAGTTTTCGAGTTAACAAGAACGGGAGGCATAATTTCGGTGAAACCGTGCTTTGTCGTGTGAAGGTCAAGCATAAAATTCATGAGCGCACGCTCAAGATGCGCACCCTCATTTTTGAGGATTGTAAAGCGGCTTTCTGCAAGTTTTACTCCTCTTTCAAAATCCATTATGCCGAGATTTTCGCCGAGTTCCCAATGTGCTTTCGGCTGAAAATCAAATAGTCTCGGTGTACCCCAGCGGCGTATCTCAACGTTATCATTTTCATCCTTGCCGACAGGCACAGAGCTGTGAACCTTATTGGGAATTGAAAGAGCCATATTATCAAGCTCTGCCTGAATTTCTGCGACTTTCGCGTCAAGTTCGGCAATTTTGCCTCCGAGAAGGCGCATTTCTTCCATAAGCGCGTCTGCGTTTTCGCCGTTTTTCTTAAGTACACCGACCTGTTTTGCTCCGGCATTGCGTTTTTCCTTCAGCTTTTCAACTTCAAGAAGCGCGGCTTTTCTCTTTTCATCAAGCGCAAGCAGCTCGTCCAGGGGGAAGGAATTATTTCTGTTTTTGAGCATCTGCGCGACTTCGTCAGCATTTTCGCGCACCCACTTAAGATCAAGCATTAGTCTTCATTCTCCTGTTCATTTCTGATATTTTTAAGCAGATTTGCCGCCTCAAGAGCCGCAAGAGCGGCATCTGCGCCTTTATTTCCAGCTTTTACGCCTGCGCGTTCGATTGCCTGATCAAGATTGTCGCAGGTGAGAATGCCGAAAGCAACCGGAACTCTCTGCTCGAGAGATACCATTGCAAGCCCCTTTGCAGCCTCAGAGGCGACATAAACATCGTGCGACGTGTCACCTTTGATAACCGCGCCGACAGAAATAATTGCGTCATATTTTCCGGAAAGCGCAATTTCCTTTGCCGCAAGCGGCTGTTCCCAAGCGCCTGGCACCCAGAAAAGGTCAATATCCTGATGGCGCACATCATGCCGCAGAAGAGCGTCTTTTGCGCCTTCAATGAGTTTGGCTGTGATAAATTCGTTGAAACGCGACGCCACTATTGCAAAGCGCAGTCCTGTTCCGATCATATTGCCCTGATAAGTTTTCATTGAGTCACTTCCCCTTTACTGATGATTTATTTTGGCTGATTTAATCTTTATTATTTTCATGCTGTCTGCATGAACATTCGCTGTTGCTGAGATGCAGATAATGCCCCATTTTGCATATCTTTGTATTCAGATATTTTTCGTTGTATTGGTTGGGCTGTATTTCTATCGGCACACGTTCCGTTATTTCAAGCCCGTAGGCAGAAAGCCCTGAAATTTTTACAGGGTTATTCGTCATAAGGCGGAAACGCTTTACACCAAGGTCTGCCAAAATCTGTGCGCCAATGCCGTAATTTCTCTGGTCGGGCTGAAATCCGAGTGCAATATTCGCTTCTACAGTATCAAGCCCTTTTTCCTGCAGGTCATACGCCTTCAATTTGTTTAAAAGCCCTATTCCTCTGCCCTCTTGGCGCAGATAAAGCAGAACTCCCCTGCCCTCTTTTTCAATCATTGACATTGCGGTGTGAAGCTGCGGGCCGCAGTCACAGCGAAGCGAGCCGAGAAGGTCTCCCGTGAAACATTCGGAATGTACTCTGACAAGCACATTGTCGGCATCTTTGATATCTCCCTTGACAAGCGCGATATGCACTGCGCCTGGATTATCACCGTAAGGACTGACATACGCGTGGCAGACAAAATCACCCCACTGCGTCGGAAGATGGCAGGTTGCCTCGCGTGAAACAAGTTTCTCGCGCATCAGCCTGTACTTCACTAAATCTTCTATTGAAATAATCTTAAGATTCCATTTCTTTGCAAGTTCGAGCAACTCCGGCAGACGCGCCATAGAGCCGTCTTCATTTGAAATCTCACAGCAAATGCCGGTTTCCTCAAGCCCTGCAAGACGAAGCAGGTCAACAGTTGCCTCTGTGTGGCCGTTACGTTCAAGTACGCCGCCGCTTTTTGCCACAAGAGGGAAAATATGTCCGGGACGGTGCAAATCCTCAGGGTGAGTATTGGGATCCGCAAGACATTGGGCAGTTATTGCACGTTCCTCAGCTGAAACTCCGGTTTTTGTATTAAATTTATCAACTGAAACGGTGAAAGCCGTACAGTGCGCGTCTGTGTTGTATTTCACCATAGGCTCGAGTTTCAACTGTTTTGCCCTTTCAGCCGTAAGCGGCGCGCAGACAACCCCGCGCGCGTTTGTGACGATAAAGTTCATATCTTCCGTACGGCAGAACTGAGCCGCCATAATGAGGTCACCCTCATTCTCGCGGTTCTCGTCATCAACCACAATAATAAGTTTGCCGTTTTTAAGTTCGCTTATTGCCTCTTCAATAGTGTTAAGCATAAAAACCTCCGGTATTACCAAGAGTACAGCGACACAGGCTGACAGCTTGCGCTATGCTCTATACACCTGTACAGCTATTCTTCTGATTTTACAGCCAGCCGTTGTCTGCAAGTTTCTGCCAGCTGATGCTTCCTGTCTTTTTATCTTCTGTTTTATCAAAACGTTTTGCAAGCATTTTCGCAACGTATTTTCCGAGTATATCTGTTTCTAGGTTGACAACGCTGCCTTCCATAAGCGCTGAAAGCGACGTTTCAGCAAGAGTTGTAGGTATCAACTCAACAGAAAATTCCGTATCGCTGACATCTATCACGGTCAAACTGACTCCGTCTATCGCAATGGAGCCTTTGGAAACTATACCAGACATTATATCAGCGTTTGCCGAGAAGAAAAACTTTTTTGTATTTTCATACGCTGCAATTTTGGAGACTTTGCCCTGCCCGTCAATATGCCCTGTGACAATATGCCCGTCAAAACGCGCGTTTACGCTCATTGCCCGCTCGAGATTAACGGCATCGCCGCTTTTGAGCATGCCGAGCTTTGTGCGTTTGTGCGTTTCTTCCATCATTTCGGCGCGAAAACTTTCCGTGTCAAAATCTGTAACGGTCAAACAAACTCCGGACACAGCCACAGAATCTCCCTTGTGCAGTTCACGCGCAATCTCCGCCGCCTGAATATCAAGCAGCCATATATCTGATTTCCGACGTACCGATTTAATTCTGCCTACAGCTTCAACCAGTCCCGTGAACATTCGGCAACTCCTTTAATCTTAAGGTCTTCCCCGCACTTATCAACAGTCAGGTTTTTGATGTTTACCGTCTCAGAAAGCGACGGTATTTCAAAATACTCCGCAAAGCCCAAACCTTTTCCCGCGATTTTCGGCGCGGCAAACATAACAAACTCATCTGCCAGACGCTCAGCAAAAAACGAGCTGACAGTTTTTGCTCCTGCCTCAACCATTAAGTAGTTTATACCATTTTCACCCAAATTGCTCAAAATTTTTGTCATCGGACAGGCTGATTTAAAATCAACTCTGACGATTTCAGCGCCCTTTGCTTCAAAACGCGCAATTTTGCCCTCAGGAGCGTCAAAGTCGCAAAACACAATAACTTTATCGCCGCAGCCAAATATCTTCGCATTTTCGGGCATTCTGAGACGAGGGTCAACAATAACTCTCAGCGGATTTCTGCCGCTGACATCTCTGACCGTCATTTGAGGGTCGTCGGCGGCTATTGTTCCTACTCCTGTGAGAAGAGCGTCATTTTCCGCTCTCATTTTCTGTACCTCAAGCCGCGCCTCCCCGCCGGTTATCCATTTGCTCTCGCCGTTCGGCAAGGCAATTCTTCCGTCAAGCGTTACCGCGGATTTAACTGTTACCCACGGTCTGCCGCGCACTATGCGGCTGAGAAAGCCTCTATTGAGATAACGGCACTCTTTTTCAAGCAGCGGCATACGCACCTTTATACCGGCGTCTTTGAGAATTTCAATGCCCCTGCCGTTCACCTTCGGGTTAGGGTCTCCCATGGCAATAACGACTTCCTTCGGCCGGCGTTCCGCAAGAAGTTTTGCGCAGGGAGGAGTCTTGCCATAGTGCGAACAAGGCTCAAGCGTGACATAAACAGATGCCCCTTCAATACTTTCTCCGCATTTTTTCACGGCGTCAGCCTCCGCGTGGTCGCTGCCGTATTTATGATGCCAGCCTTCGGAAATAATCTTTCCGTCCTTAACGATTACACAGCCCACAAGAGGATTCGGAGTTGCTTCTCGCACGCCGAGTTTTGCAAGCTCAATCGCTCTTTTCATATATATAACATCATGTTCGGTAAAATCACTCTGCATTTGACTCACCTGCCAAATATTCCTTAATTCTTTTTGCAAGCACATCTCCGATACCGTGGACTGCCGCTATATCTTTTTCGTCCGCTTCAACAAGCGCACGGCGGCTGCCGAATTTCGTAATCAGCTGAGATGCCTTTGCTTTGCCGATACCGGGTATATCCTCAACACTGCTGCGCGTAAAAATTCTTGCGCGCCTGTTTCTGTGAGAAGTAATGGCATAACGGTGCGCCTCGTCGCGTACGCTCTGAAGCAGACGAAGCACAGGGTTTGTAAATTCAAGCCGCACAGGCTCCTTATCGCCGGGCAGATAAATCTCCTCAAAACGCTCCGCAAGAGACAGCATCGGAATATTAAGCCCCAACTCCTTCATTGCCTTTTGAGCAAATTCAAGCTGAACGGTGCCGCCGTCTATCAAAATCAGCTGAGGCAAAGGCTCCTGCCCGGCAAGACAGCGTTTATAACGCCGCGTAACCGTTTCATACATAGAACGAAAATCATCTATCCCCTCAACAGACTTAATATTAAAACGCCTGTAAAGCGACGTATTCGGGCTGCCCTGCTCAAACACCACACACACGCCCACAGTCTGACTGCCGCCTGTATGAGAAATATCAAAACCGTCTATCCTCCACGGAAGCAGCGGCAGATTAAACAACTCCTGCAAAGAGGTCAGAGTTTTCAGAAAATCCTCCCTGTTTCCCGGCGCGTCAGGAATAGTATTCCGCTGGCGCGTCACCCTCCATATAGCACGTATTGTATCACGAAGCCGCCCTGCCTCCTCAAACGCAAGCCTTGAGGCCGCGGAATTCATCCTCCTGCGAAGACGCTCCACAAGCTCCGCGCCGTTGCCCTGCAGCAGCAAAATAACATCGGCGGCGCGCTCCTTATACTCATCTTCAGTACACTTCGCACAGCAGGGTGCAAGACATCTGCCAAGAGAATAGCGCATACAAGGACGAGAAGCATTCTGCCTGCTAATATCAGCGGAACAGCTGCGAAGCGGCAGATAACGCTCAATCAGGCGAAGCATCCAGCGCACCTCCGCAACGCGGACAAAAGGACCGATATACACCGCGCCGTCATCTTCCCTTCTGCGCGTAACCAAAAGACGCGGAAACCTCTCATTCGTAACCTTTATAAACGCGTAACGCTCATTCATCTTCAAATCAACATTAAAATACGGCTGATAATATTTAATCAGCTTATTCTCAAGCAAAAGAGCTTCCATTTCCGTTTCCGTGCGGATAGTGGCAATATCGCGTACAGTCTCTACAAGCTTGCGGAGACGAGGCGACGCAAAACCGTTTGCATGACGAAAATAAGACGAGACACGCTTTTTCAGCGACTTTGCCTTGCCCACATAGATTATCTTATCATTCTCATCATGCATCAAATACACACCGGGCTTATCCGGAAACGCATGAACATGCCGCAGCAAATCTTCTCTTTCCAAAAAAAACTCCTTTATTGCCGAAAACCGCTTAATGGTATAGGATATAACCGTCAACAAAACCATACGGAGGTATTTTAGCATGAGCCTTGCAATTTACAACGACCTTACACGCAGACGCGAAGAATTTAAACCAATCGAAAACGGCAAAGTACGCATGTACTGCTGCGGCCCGACAGTGTACGACTACTTTCACATCGGAAACGCGCGCCCCTTCGTATTCTTCGACGCGGCAAGACGATACCTTGAAAGCCTTGGCTACGAAGTCACCTACATACAAAACTTCACGGACATCGACGACAAAATGATTAACCGCGCGAACGAACGCGGCATCACCGTAGCTCAGCTTGCCGAAGAATTCATCGCGGCATACTACGAAGACGCCGACGCTCTCGGCATAAAACGCGCAACAGTAAACCCGCGCGCCACCCATGAAATCGATACAATTATAACAATCATAGAGAAACTTGTCGAAAAAGGACACGCCTACCCAATGGACGGAAGCGTTTACTTTGACGTTGCAAGCGACCCCGAATACGGCAAACTCTCCAAACAAAGCATAGACGAACTCCAGTCAGGCGCGCGCATAGACATAGACGAAAAGAAAAAACAGCCGCTTGACTTCGCCCTCTGGAAAGCCGCAAAACCTGGCGAGCCCTGCTGGGAAAGCCCTTGGGGTAAAGGAAGACCTGGCTGGCATATAGAATGCAGCGCCATGTCAACAAAATACCTCGGTGAAACAATAGACATACACGGCGGCGGAAGCGACCTCATATTCCCCCACCACGAAAACGAAATAGCGCAATCCGAAGGCGCGTCGGGCAAACCCTTTGTCAACTACTGGATGCACAACGCATATCTGCTCATAGACAAAGAGAAAATGTCAAAATCACTCGGCAACTTCATGACAGTACGCGACATCAGAAAAAAATACAACCCGCTTGTCCTCCGCTTCTTCCTCCTCAGCGCGCAATACCGCTCACCCATCAACTTCACAGCAGAAGCGCTCGAACAGGCAAAAAGCGCGCTCGAACGCATCACAAACTGCTTCAGCGACCTCAAATTCGCGCTTGACAACCGAGAAAACGGCGAAAAAGACGAAACACTTATCCAAAAACTTGCCGAAGCGCAAAAAACATACACAGACTGCATGGACGACGACTTCAACACAGCAGGCGCAATAGGAGGCATATTTGACGCTGTTTCCGCAATAAACATACACCTTGCCGAACACAAGGCAATAGACAAAGAAACACTTACGGCGGCGCTCGAATTCATAGACAAAATCAACGGCATATTCGGCTTCTTCCCTGCAGAAGACAAAAACGCGGAAGACGAAACCGCCGAAATAGAAAAACTCATCGAACAGCGCAGTCAGGCGCGCAAAAACAAAGACTGGGCAATGTCAGACAAAATCCGCGACGAACTTGCCGCCAAAGGTATAGTCATCAAAGACACACCGCAGGGAACAATCTGGACAAAACAGCTGTAAAAAATAACAGAACTCAACAAATAACGCACAGCTTGAGAAAATCCAAGCCGTGCGTTATTTTACTGTTTGTTCACATTAAACTTAATCTTTTATACCGCTGCCCCTGCTAAGTGCGTCACCAATTATTCGCTCTAAATACTCTTTCTTTGAAAAATCATTGCCGTCAGCAAAATAAGCATTATATGCTACAAGCGCGGTACGCAGGTACCCGCTGTTTTCTTCCAGCAGGGTTCTGTCAATTGTAAAGCCGAAATCATCTGTAAATTGGCAGCAAAAAGTAACTATAGTACGTGTATTTCCTTCCCTAAAAGGATGGACTTTCCAAAGGCGCGCAAGGCAAGCGCAAAATTCTACATTTCTCGCAACCGTGTTCAAATCCAGCCATTTTACATTTCTCATTTGACAAAGAGCAGTTTCAGTGTCCTTAACAATATTTTCAGGTTCGGAATACTCTACGGACTGATCTCCGAGTACAGGCTCCGATTTATAAATCTGAACGTTGCGCGGTTTGCCTGCCCAGTCATACAAATCCTGAAAGATATATCTATGCATCTCAAACAAATGTTCGGTATTGTAGCTGCCTGAAAGCGGATTTGAAACCAATTCTTTTAATCTGAAAACCACATAGTCAGCCTCGGCATTGTCAAGTTCTGTTCCGACTCTGATACCAAGTTTGTTTTTTAATACACTGCTTCCGTCATACAGGTACGGATCACGCATTGTCAGATGTTTTTACCTGATATTTTTTGTCAAGGAAACGCTTGGCGTCTGACATTGTAATCTCGCCGCGTTTTTCTTTTTCAATATATTCCTTAAACTCGTCAGTCGGCTCCAAGCCATCCAGTTTAATCATTCCAATTGCATAATTCCAAGCCTGTGTATTTGTCATAAACGCCAACTCCTTTCTTATTACTGCTAATATTATACTCGAAAAACGTTATTTCCGCCGCAATATTTTAGCACTATCACACTCCGCGACGAACTTGCCGCCAAAGGCATAATCATCAAAGACACACCGCAGGGCACAATCTGAACAAAACAGCTGTAAAACGGCAATAATGCAAAAACTCCCCGTTGAGGGGAGTTCTTATTACATATTTATAACAACAAAACCATACAATTTCTATTAACCGAAGATAGATGTTATAATCGGATATGCTCACTGCACTTTGAGATGTCTTTCTTTTGCTATTTTAGCTGCAATCTCGTCAACTTTGTACAAAACACAGTTTTTGGAAAGGTCCTGATAGGTATATTCAATTAGGGGAAGTTTATTATTTCCATATTTGCGCATCAATCTGCCATTAGTATCATATACCTTACGCAAATAAAGAGGATACTCATCACCCGGATATGCTGCCCAGTTCTCGAGTATATATCCTACAGGTTTACCATATTTTTGCGCAAAAGACTTCTTAGCATTTCCACCTGGAACAATTTTCACTGTAAAATGCGTACCATACTCCATCCCCAAAGCTAAAAGCCGGATACTGTCCTTATCCAAATACCATGAACAACCGTCAGTAGTTTTGGAAACAAATGTCCAGTCAGCCGCAAATGCTGCAACTGTAAATAATACTAATATCACAGATATAACACAGATTACGCTTCTTTTCATTTTTCAACTCCCCGAGCGTTTATTATACATACATTATTTTGCATTTTGCCTCACGTCGTCATAACATTTTGCGAGATAAAAAAGACGTTTATGAGTTTCTCTATTATATGCAGATGCATATTCCGGCGCCGCGGCAGTTCCGCCCTCAAATTCAGCAGCCGCCGCTTCCGCTTTTTTGTCACGCTGCTTTATCCATTTAAGTTCAGCATTTTTCAATGCATTTTTTTTGTTTTGCGGCAGAATAGCCATAAGTTTTTTATAGACAAGATTAAGTTCATTATCAAGAATTCTGCCATACATACGCTCCCCGTTAGCCATAACATGCATACTCGTTGTACTCAACCAAATCGCTGAATACATTTCCTCTATCGGGTACAATTTTCGTGCCAGCGATAATTTATAGCTTCCTTCTGCTTTAAAAGACGCAAGGTTTCTTACTATCTTCTCGTGCCATACAGCGGCTTCTTTTGTGTCAGCATTAATGCCATTGCCTGACAACTTATCAACTAAACTGTACATTGACAAAACTTCTCCTTTTTTTGCCGCTCTTCTGTACCACTTAATGCTCTCGTTATCGTTTTCAGCAATTTGATCCCGAAGACCAGAAGTAAAATAATCAGAATCATATAATACCGCTATACGATACATAGCTGTCACACTGCCGGCTTCGGCTGCTTTTTTATACCATCTGAGAGCTTCTTTAAAGTCAGATTCTGCCGTTAAAGTGAAATTGCCTTCATGGTACATTTTACCCAACTTACACATGGCATCAGTATTGCCTTGATTGGCTAATTTTTTACACAGACTAAATGCCCGCTTGCTCCATTTTGATTTTTCGTTTGGGTTTGCATTATTGCCATAAGAATATATATCTTCTAAAGCTTTCATTGCATCTATATTGCCTGCCTCGGCAGCTTGTTTATACCACCTTATGGCTATAGACTCGTTTTTTGAGACACCCTTGCCGTACCTATACATCTCACCAATAGTGGTCATGGCTTTTGTGTTACCCATGTCCGCGGCCTTCTTTAAATGCGGCAAAGCAGCAGCATAATCTTCGGCATTGTAATATACCCAGCCTGTTTCATATATCTGTGCTGTTTGATGTGCGCTGACTATCGGTGCAGCTTGCGCATTTACCGGAACTATTACCACCAACAACAATAAAACCGAAACAAATATACTCTTTTTCATTACTTTCTATGCCTCCTGTTAAGACTGTACAAATGGTACTCCGTATTAACTCAGAATAAACTCTTTCAATACAGATCTTTGTCAATTTTTGTCGTTAAATACAAGCCTCAACTTCCTTGTTAGCTTGGTCTCTATTTTTCCTCCGCACCGCTATAAGTATAGAACATTTTGGTTCGATTTGTTGGACTAATGGTCCAACTTTCGTAAAGCTGCCCTAAGGTAGGAGGTAGAAAGTAGGAGGTAGGAGGTAGAAAGCCTACCACCTATGAAGGTGAGACACTGGATTCCGCATCAAGTGCGGAATGACAAAGAAAAAAATCGTCTTTCCGCACGTTTTTCCCTCTCGTCTCCCCGCACGAGCAAAGCGAAGATGCGGGGTCCAGTGCCTTTACGGTTTTAACTTCCAACGTTGCAACTTATTGCAACACCACAATTGGTAATTGGTACTTGGTACTTGGTAATTTGTTTCCCCTCTTTGGGGCAACGTCACTGGATTCCGCATCACGTGCGGAATGACTGGGGTTTGTACGGAATGACTGGGGTTTGTGCGGAATGACTGGTGGGGTGCGGATTTCCGCAGAATGACGGCGGAGAGGAAACGGACTTCCGCTAAACGTCAAAATATCCAATATACAGCATACAACAACAAAAACGGCTCTGTTTCCAAAAAACAAACTTTTTGCAAGATATTTAAGTGAGGAAGGTGGACATATTTCGACAGATTTCGGGCGACAACTTCCCGCGAAAGCGAAAAGAGCGGCGTTGACAATTTTCAAATTGTCAGTATAATTTCAGTTGAAGGTTGTTGCCGGTCGACAGACGGTCAGCCTTCAGTAGCGAGTTAAGCCGCTTACCTTAGGCGAGGAGCGGCTATTTTTGTGCGTCTTTGGTGTTTCTTCCGATGGAATACCCGAGGGAGGAAAAATAATTACCAATTACCAAGTACCAATGACCAATTAAGGATGTCTTGCTTTGCAAGCCTTCAATCTGAAAAAACAGATTTTTTTTACGCTTCTGACTTG
>JAZUIB010000026.1:0-28886 GCA_045642025.1 Synergistaceae bacterium | reverse complement strand
ACAACCGCCAGCGGCGAAAACGCCATAGCGATAGGCAACTCGCTCTCCCCGGAGGGTACTATTGCCTCCGGCAAGAATTCGTTGGCTCTCGGCAATGACGCGAAAGCGACGCACGACAATTCCGTTGCGCTCGGCAGCTATTCCGTAACGTCGGCGGCAAACACAATTTCCGTCGGCTACGCAGGCGGCGAACGCAGAATAACGAACGTTGCGGCAGGCAGCGCAGATACGGACGCGGTCAACGTCGGTCAGCTGAACGCGGCAATCGCGGCAGGCGGCAGCGGAGTTTGGGAAGCCGGTTCAGGTTCAGGCAGCGTAAAGGTTAAAGGCAACAATACGACCGCAAGTGGTTACTTCTCCACGGCGATGGGTCACAGCACGGTCGCAAGCGCAGACTATGCCGTAGCGATGGGCTTCAGTACGAGCGCCACAGGAACGTTGTCCACGGCGATGGGCGCAGAAACGCGCGCAAGCGGATATGCTTCCACAGCGATGGGCGTGAAGACAAAAGCTGTCGGCATAGGTTCATTTGCCGGCGGCGGCAATATGAGTTCAGGAAGCACAATTGCCGGCGGCACAGCCTACGGCGACAGTTCGTTTGCGTTCGGCGTCGGCGCGATTGCCGGTACTGTTGACAACAGCGGCGCCTCTCCGGTCTATGGCGGCATAAACGCGATATCGATGGGTTACCGCACAATCGCAAGCGGCGATTATTCCGTATCGATGGGCTTCTGGTCGACCGCAAGCGGCACCAGTTCCGTGGCGATGGGCAACAGTACGACCGCAAGCGGCGATTATTCCGTAGCGATGGGCAGCGATACGAACGCCAGCGGAAGAGTTTCAACGGCGATAGGCATTGACTCATCAGCAGTAGGGTCAGGTTCCTTTGCCGGCGGTGGTAAAAGTGGCATAAGTAGCTCCAAAACCGGCGGCACAGCCTACGGACATAGTTCATTTGCGTTCGGTATCGGTGCTGTTGCCGGTGTTGACGGCGATGAGGACAAAGGCATAAACGCTATATCGATGGGCTACTATACGACCTCAGAAGGCAACTATTCAATGTCGGTAGGATATGGATCATGTGCAGTAGGAGTGGGCGCCTTTGCCGGAGGCGGCGACGGAACAAACGCCGGTGGCACGGCGTATGAGAAAAATTCATTTGCGTTCGGCGTCGGCGCGGTCGCAGGTATTTCCGGCAGCACAAACGGCGGTCAGATAGCGATGGGCAACGGCGCGTCGGCGACAGGCGCGAACACCGTTGCAATAGGCAACAACGCGACAACAGGCAGTTATACAAATTCCGTAGCGCTCGGCGCGGGTTCTAAGGTTACAGCCAACAACACAATCGCGGTCGGCGGTACGACAGAAGCAACGCTGCGCAGAATAACGGGCGTTGCGGCAGGCAGCGCAGACACCGACGCGGTCAACGTCGGACAGCTGAACACGGTATTATCAGACGTACAGGGAGCCGGAATGGAATACGCCGGAGACAGCCTTAATGCTGCAGACATCAAGACAGTGACGCTGGGCAAGAGACTGCAGATAGCAGGCGGCGAAACAACGCTTGCAAACGGAACGGCAGCAACAAAGAAAAACATAACAACAACGATTACGCAAGCAGCAGACAGCAGCGCTTCAATAACAGTAAGCCTTAACAGCGCAGTTGAACTTGACAGCGTCGCGACAGGCGGAACCGTAATGAATACCGCCGGCATAAAAGTTGCGGATCAAACAACCCCTGCGAACAACACAGCGCTTACGAAGACAGGACTTACCGTCACAGGCGGCACAGGCGCTACTACGGTAACGTCATCAGCCCTTACGCTCGGCGGAGTGGACTTTGCCAATGCGTCAGAAGGAGCGGTAAAACTCACGAACGTAGCGTCTGCCGGATTGATAACCGGCAGCAACACAAACGCGACAAACGCCAAAGACCTGTATGACTACACCTACGCCAAGGCAACCATCAGCAGCATGATTCACGACGGCAATATGTTTGCTGTGGTCTATGACAATGACGGTACAGACAGGCTGAACAGCATTACGCTTGCAGGCGGAATCCCGACTGACCCTGTCGCGATTAAGAACGTAGCAGACGGCGAGATAGCGTCAGGTTCCAAAGACGCGGTCAACGGAGGACAAATTTACGACATATTGCACGGCGGAATTGAAGCCGAAACAGTAACATTAACAGAAAGCGGACAAATAAGCGCGACAGACGGAAAAGCAGTCAACGGCAAGACACTCTACGATGAACTCAGAAACGGCGCAGACGGGAACTACACGGGATCAGGGAATGCTACGGCAGCAAATCTGAAAGCGCTTGACGAAAATCTGTTCAGAATTGACGAAACAACAGCCGCAAAACGCTTTGCAGAAACAGACGCGGCGGCACAGGCGGCAGGCGCCGGAGCAACGGCATTGGGCTACGGAAACAGCGCCGAAGGCGAACGTTCAACGGCGATAGGCTACGGCAACATAGTGACAGGCAAAGCGTCAGGCGCGTTCGGCGACCCGAACAAAGTTTACGCTGACGGCAGCTACGCAATAGGCAACGACAACGAAATTCTCAAAACAGAAGCGTCTGACGGAAACACGTTTGCGATAGGCAGCCGCAACTACGTGAAAGCGAACGACACCTTTGTACTCGGCAGCAACGTAGGAACAGCGGAAAAGCCTGTCACGGCAAACAACAGCGTAATACTCGGCAACGGCTCAACGGCAGAAGAAGACGGAGTAGTGTCAGTAGGAGCCAAAGGCAGCGAACGCAAAATAGTCAACGTGGCGGACGGCAAAAACCCGACAGACGCGGTGAATATGCGCCAGCTGAGCAAGGTGGCAGAACAGGTAGGAAACACGATAGCTCCTGCCATTCAGAATATGCAGAACGAACTTAATGCCGTTTCCGGCGAAATCAAAGAAGTCGGAGCAATATCAGCGGCATTGGCAGGACTTCACTACGCGGAACCGAGCGGAGAAGAAGGCGACAAATTTGTCGGAGCGGTGGCATACGGTAACTACCGCGGCGAAAGCGCGGGTGCAATAGGTGTAGCGTACAAACCGTCGCCGAACCTTATGATGAGCGCGTCAACAAGCGTAGGCAACAGCCAGAACGCGTACAACGCCGGCGTGAGCTTCAAGTTCGGCAAGGGCGAAACGGCAAAGACACGCGCAGAGCTTCAGAAACAGGTAAAGTATCTGAACAGTAAAATTGAAACACTTGAGAGTGAGAATGAAGCAATCAGAAAAGAAAACGCCGAAATTAAGGAAATGCTGAATAAGCTGATTAAGTAATAGCAGTTGAAGATTTTATAAGTCTGTTGAAGGAGCCCCTTACGAGGAGGGGCTCTTTTTTGAAACGAGGCAAAAATCTATAATCTGCGGTATAATATATATTGGTTGATTGTTGCAAAAGGGTGGTTTGTGTGCTGAGGCTTGAATGCGGGAAGATTGGTATAGTTTCTGATACGCACGGCGATGTTAAGGCATGGTGTCGTGCGCTGGAGCTTTTTGGGGACTGCGGAGCAGTTTTTCATGCCGGAGATGTGCTGTTTCACGGCTATGATGGGGCGTTTGTTCCCGACAGTCTCGCCAATGAAATAAATGCATATTCGGGAGAGCTTTTTATCGCTATGGGCAATTGTGACCGTTTCAGCGACCAAGAGTTGCTTCTGCCGATGCTGCAGCCGTTTGTTTCGGTTGATTGGAATGGGCGTATTGTTGCCATGGCGCACGGCAATAATCCCGCGCTTTTGCGGCGCGACGCTGCGGAAATCGGAGCAACGCTTGTGATTTCAGGTCACACGCATATTGCAAAAATTTCAAAACTTGGCAGTGTGTTGTGCGTAAATCCCGGCTCTGCCGCGCGTCCTTTGGGTGATTTCCCTGCGTCTGTGGCAATTGCCGATGAAAACGGGATTTCAGTTATTACACTTGACGGAAAGCATTTGATTGATGAAACTTGGATTTAAGAGAGATAAGAAAAATAAGCAAAAGCAGTTAAAAATAAGGGTTTTCAGGCGCAGAGGTTTTTGGGCGCAGTATCTCTGGCTGATTGTTATGCTCACTGGTTGCACCGCAGCCGCAGCATTGCAATCTACGGCACTGTTTGCGCTGTCGCTGATTTCTTCGTTCCTCGGCATGAATGAGTTTGGCCGATGGCGCTATAAAACAAATCTGATAATTTGTTCCGCGGTTGCCGTTGCTTGTTCTGTGGCAGGTGTGCTGGATTGGCTTGAAACGGCTTCAATTTTTGTGATTATGTGTGTTACAAGCGGTTTTATCCTTTACTACAGGGATACCGTAAGAGCGATGCTTCCGAGGATGAATGAGTTTTTTGATGTGCTTTCATGCTGTGAAACTGATGCTGAGGCTGCCTGGAAGGCTCATGCAATACTTCAGAGGTATCTTTCTTCCTGCAGGGTTTTTGTGCTTCTTGCAGATGAATCCGGAGGGCTCTATCTTCCTGAACACGGAGAAATACCGGGGCAGCAGCTGGTGAGAGCCGGTGGTATTGTGTGGAAATGTTTCGCAAGCACTTTGCCGTACAGAAGAGTTACTGTTGTTCCGGAGAAAGACCTTCCGCTCTACAGAGAAGCCCGTTCGCTTATAGCAGTGCCTATGATTGCTGGCGGAGAAACAGTAGGGGTTATTGAAATTGAGTCGCGTAAGCCGGCTTTTTTCTCGGTTGATGATAGAGACAGGCTTGCTTTGTTTGCAAGTCTTACAGGGCTTACGGTTTATGCGCTGAGAGCCAAGAATCTGGCGGCGGAATAACAAGACGAAAGCGGTTTAATCACGAAGCGGCTAATTATCGGTTACGGTGTCATCTGATACAGGAGGTTTAATATATGATACGAATTGATATGCATGTACACAGCATATATTCAGACGGAACATATACACCTGATGCGCTGGCATGTGCCGCAAAGTCACGCGGGCTTACGTTTATTACGCTCACTGACCACGATACAACAGATGGTCTGCTCGATTTTGAGATAGCCTGCCGCAGACACGGTGTGCAGTCTCTGAACGGAGTTGAACTTTCTGCGGAAGCGCCGTATACACTGCATATTCTCGGTTACAGAATTAAACCGGGGACTCGTGTTCTCGAACGCAGACTTGAGTTTATCCGTGAGCACAGAAATCAGAGAAATCTTGAGATATGCCGTAAACTTCGTGAGCACGGACTGGATATTGTTTATGCCGATGTGGCGGCGGAGGCTCACGGTTTTGTTGTTGCCAGGCCGCATATTGCTCGTGCGCTTATGAAAAAGGGTTATGTGAAATCAATTGGAGAGGCATTTGCAAAGTATCTTAGCGTGGGTACGCCGGGTTATGTTCAGCGTGAACGTCTCACTCCGAGAGAATGTATAGAGTTGATTATTGAGGCAGGCGGGCTGCCTGTTTTGGCGCACCCAGTGCAGACACATCTTACAGGCAGGGATTTTGAAGATCTTGTTTATCGTCTTAAGGGTTATGGTCTTTGGGGTCTTGAGGCAAAGTATTCCAAAAACAGTCTGTATCAGAATTATGACTATCTGCAAGAAGCAAAGAAATTTGGTCTTTATCCCACCGCAGGTTCCGATTTCCATGGTCACCCGGGGCAGACGATACAGCTGGGCATTGATGTTGATGAAAATTATCTTCCCTGGGCACGTTTCGGTTTGTCGATATAATGAGTTTTAAGGTCGGCAGACAGGATATAGAAGCGCTTGCTGACTGGGTTTTGTCAGAAGCAAAACGCAGAGGAGCGCAGGGTGCAGATCTTCAGTATTCAGAGGGTGAGGGTAATGCTCTGTCGCTGAAAGACGGCGAGGTTGAGGAGTGCATTTCCGGTGTCAGCGCAGCACTGGGTATTCGCGTGCTGTTTAACGGCCGTCAGGGTGTTGCAAGCGGAGACAGAATAGACAGAGCTTCAGTTTCGCAGCTGCTTGACTGGAGTCTTGCAAATGCATCGGCGGCAGAACCGGAAGAAGGTCTTGTGCTTTATGATGGCGCGCAGCTTTTTGCCGACCCTGAGATTATGAAGGAAGACCCTGCTATTGCAGAGATTACGCCAATGATGCGTATGGAAAATTGTAAACGTATGACAGAGCTGGTCAGCGGTGCTGACAAAAGGATTGTGTCTGTGCGGGCTGCAGCGTGGCAGGACGGAAAAGGAACGGATTTTTACGCATCTACGGAAGGACTTTGCGGTTGGGAAAGCGGCAGTTATGCGGGGTGCGAAGCAGTGCTTCTTGCGCGGGACAAGGAAAATACGGAAATGGGCGGATATGGTCAGGATGTGCGCAGACTCTGCGAGCTTGACCTTGAAAAAACTGTGCGCCGTGCCGTGTCGGATACTTTGTCAGCACTGGGTGGAAAGCCTGTGAAAACCGGAATTTATACTGTAATTCTTGAGCCGGAAGTGGCAGCTTCGCTTATAGAAGTTACAGGAGATCTGTTTTGCGCAACGAGTATTCAGAAGAACAGGTCGATGATGAGGGGAAAGCTCGGCGAAGCAGTTGCTGCTCCCTGTATCACGCTTACGGACAACGGAAGACTGCCGTGGCGTTCGGGCACATCATGCTGGGATTCTGAAGGAGTGCCTACGCAGGAGACGGTTTTGATAGAAAACGGTGTAGCAACAGGCTACCTTTACAATCTGCAGAGCGCATACAAGGACGGAGTTAAATCGACAGGAAACTGCGTGCGCGGGCTTTCAACTCTGCCTGACACCGGTACATCAAATCTGGTGCTTAAAGGCGGGAATGAAACAAACGCAGATCTTGTTGCAGGAATAAAAAAAGGAATATATCTGACGGAGTTTATGGGACTTCATACGATTGACCCGGTGAGCGGAGATTTTTCCGTAGGAGCAAAAGGACTGCTTATAGAAGACGGTGAGAAGACATGTCCTGTAAGTGGTATAACAATAGCTTCAAATTTGTTTGATTTTCTGAAAAATATTACCGCCGTAGGCTCTGATGTGCAATTTTTCGGCTCTGTTGCCGTGTCGGCGCTGGTTGTTGAGAATATAACCGTTGCAGGGGAATAACGAGGTTATCAGATGAAAAAATGTGTTAAGAATTTGATAATAACAGTTGTTTTTATGCTGTTTGCTATGTCTTGCCGCTGTTTTGCCGCGGATATGACGGTATGTGTTGGCGGAACGTCAAAAGGCGCTGCCGTTACGCGTGAGGTGTTGGGTAAAACAGAGATTGCTCTTGATGAAATCGCTGCAGCGCTTGGATGCAGTAACGCAGAAATTTCACAGGGAACTGCTTTTGCCATGAACGGAAAAAAGGCGGAGTTGTGGGACAATTCGGACATAGCACGCATTGACATGCAGATGATTGCCTGTCCGTCAGCCATTGTTTTTGCCGAAGGGCACTGGTGGGCAGAGCTGAGCACAGCGCGTAAAATTTTTGACCGACTGTGTTTGTGTGCCGGTAAAAGGGGAACTATAACGTTTACAAACAAAAAACTTACAGTAAAGCCACAGCCTCCAAAAGCAGTAATTTCACAGGCACCGGACAAGCAGAAGACCGAAACAAAAGCAGTGAAGCAGCCTGCGGCGGATAATTCATTGCCGGAAAAAACAGCTGCGGTTAAACAGGCTGTGACAGAGGTTTCTGCTCCGCAGAAAACCGTTCAGCCCGCATTGGAGACCGCAAATACGGACAGTGCGGAATTAAATGGAAACAATGCAGTGGTCAGCGAGCGTGCAATCAGAAAGGTCTTTACAAAAAAACATCCCGTTGTTGTAATTGACGCAGGGCACGGAGCTCATGACCCGGGGGCTATAGGCAACAGAACCAGAGAAAAGGACATTAATCTGCTTGCAGCGCTCAAACTTGGGGATGTGTTGAAAAAATATGGCATAAAGGTGCTTTATACACGCAGTACGGATGTTTTTCTTAAACTGCAGGCACGTACGGATTTTGCAAACAAAAACAATGCCGATGTTTTTGTTTCTCTTCACTGTAATTCAATTGCTAAAGCAAACAATAGCGTAAAGGGCATTGAAATCTATATTATGGCCTCTCCGCGCGATAAGGATTCTCTAAACCTTGCAATCAGGGAAAATAAAGAAGTCAGCGGCAATGTCAGTTCGGTATCTGCTTTGCAGCAGGCAGACAAAAAAACGCAGCTCCTTTTGAAAATACTCGGCGATATGCAGCAGAATAACAAAATCAACGAAAGTACAGAACTGACTGAATCGTTGGATAAAGCAATAAAAGCAGAGGGTTTGCGCGTAAGAAAGGTAAGCCAGGCACCTTTCTTCGTGCTTCGGGGGGCAGGTATGCCTGCCGTGCTTATAGAAATGGGTTATCTCAGCAGTGCTGATGACGCGGCAAAACTTAACACTGAGGCATACCGTAATCGGCTTGTGTACAGTTTTGCGGAAGGAATAGTCAATTATATAAAAACACACGTGAAATTATAGTTAATCAAACAGGAGGAGGAATATCTATGCCCGGAAAGCGCTACAGCCGTTTTGACCCTGAATACGGGGAAGATACCAAAAATCTTTTTGAAGGTTTTGAAGACACGGATGACGAATACAGCGGACAGAGAAAACCAAGCCGGTTAAAAAATGATGAAGCCGGTATGTTCGGCGGTCCGCAAAAGAAAAAAGAGCTGTCGTTCTTCAATAAAGAAAATAATGAAAATTTTGATGATGAAGATGATTACTACGGAAACGGCGGCCGCAGACGCGCGCCTTTTCTTGTCCGCGTGTTCGCTTGGCTTGCGGTGATTGTCATAATTTTCGCAACCGGATATTTTGCTACAAACTATTTCATCGGACTTGCTGACGACGCAAGCAAACCGAAAATAGAAGACCAGGTTGGCACTGCCGAGGATGTCACTCTTGAAGATAAAAAAGAATCTGGTAATGTGGAAACTGCCGTAGGCGGAAAGATTGTAACAAAGGATTACGCAATGTATATTCCCAACGGAAAAGATTTCACAGTGCGCAATGTTTCGCTTGTTCACGGCAGAGTGGAACAGGATATGCAGAAAATACTTGAAATATATTTTGAAAATCTTCGTGAAGCCGGAATTTCAAGCGCGGATATACATGTACTCAATCTGTTCAAAAGCGATGATTTGGTTTACCTTAATGTTGATGCTAATTTTGAAAAAACAATTGCGGGAATGAATAACAAAAAAGCAGTTGACACTATAAGCGGTCTGCTTTCAACGCTGAGCAAAAATTTCGCCGTAAAAAGAGTCAAATTTTATATTAACACGCTGGAATCCGAAGTAAAAAAGCCTGTTGACTTGTCAAGAGAATGGGAGCTTTAAATGAGAAGAGCTGACAGACGCGCGGAAAATGAACTTCGCAACGTAAAGCTTACAAGAAACTGCAATATATACGCAGAAGGATCATGCCTTGTTGAATGGGGAAATACAAAGGTACTTTGTACAGCATCTGTTGATGAAAAGGTCCCGCCATTTCTTCGCGGTATGGGAAAAGGCTGGATAACGGCAGAATACGCAATGCTTCCGCGTTCAACACAGGAAAGAATAAGCCGTGAAATCAGCAAAGGCAAACCAAATTCGCGCGGCACAGAAATCCAGCGTCTCATCGGCCGTTCCCTTCGTGCTGCAGTTGACCTTGACAACCTCGGTGAATATACAATCACAATTGACTGTGATGTGCTGCAGGCAGACGGAGGTACACGAACGGCATCAATAACAGGCGGTTTTGTTGCGCTGTTTGATGCTATGCGTATGCTTGAAAGGGAAAAGAAAATTATTAAGATTCCGCTCAAAGAGCAAATTGCCGCTGTAAGTTGCGGCAAAATTTTAGGTATCCCAGTGCTTGACCTCTGTTATACAGAAGACTCATCTGCTGAGGTTGACGCAAATTTTGTGATGACGGGGCGCGGTGATTTTGTAGAGATACAGGGTACCGGTGAAGGCGGGGTATTTTCACAGGATGAACTCGGTGAGCTTATAACGCTTGCCAAAAAAGGAATAAAAGAACTTCAGCAGCTTCAGCGCGAAGCGCTTGAACTTACACAGTATGAGGAGAAATTGTTTGCATGAAAATAGTCCTTGCAAGCGGAAACGCGCACAAATATAAAGAAATGAAAAGAGCCCTTGCCCCTGCAGGTATAGAACTTATTTTCGGAAAAGAACTGATAGCGGACTTCGATGTTGAAGAAACTGGAGGAACCTATGCCGAAAATTCACTGCTCAAAGCACGCGCCTGGGCAGAGGCAACAGGCATGGCCGCGCTTGCGGACGACAGCGGTCTTGAAGTTGAAGCGCTTGACGGTCAGCCCGGAATTCACTCTGCAAGGATAGTAGAGGGCAGCGACAAAGACAGAACAAACTGGCTGCTTGAACAACTCAAGGAGCAAGAAAACAGAAAAGCACGTTTTGTTGCGTGTCTTACGGTAGTGTTTACCGGTAATGCGCAGCCGATGGTGGTAACAGGTTACTGTAACGGACATATTGCAAAAGAAGCTCACGGTGAAGCAGGTTTCGGCTATGACCCTGTATTTATTCCTGAGGGCTGTGACAAAAGTTTTGCGGAACTTGGTGCTGAAATAAAAGAAAAAATATCACACAGAGCAAAAGCTCTTGCAGCGCTTCGGCAGTTGTTTATGAGATTTAATCACGCAAAAAGCAATGGCGGAATACAGATATTCAGGGCAGAACAGCAATAAGCGGTGAACAGGCAGAAAACATTTATTGCACTGTTTGGAGAGTATCTTTACGATATTTTTTTCCATAAAATTTCTGCAACCGCAAAAAAGTGTTGCGCGTAATCAAAAAAAGAGTATAATATTCCTTTGTATGTAACTTGGAGTATTATCGCCAAGAGATGTTCTTGGTGGTTGGCATTCTTGGAGGTGCTACGTATGAAAATAGTATTGACAATTATTCATGTCATAGTTTGCATTGCACTCATGGTCGTAGTTCTTATGCAGCACAGAAAAAGCGGCGGTTTCAGCGGTGCTTTCGGTGCCGGAACACAGGCTGATATGAGCGGCAGCAACGGAACATGGCAGCGTTTGAGCGGACTTCACAAAACAACAGTCGGTCTCATTGCGGCATTCATGATTCTTTCCATACTTCAGCTTATTATCAGAGAATAACAGGCCATATACTTCCTTCCGTCACACCGTTTTCCCACGTTAACGGGTGACGCCTTCCCGGCGGCGAACCTTCGCAATCGTCGCAAAACGGCAGGACCCGGAAGATTTGGAAATAAAACAGAAAAAAGCAGCTTCATTTAGGAGGAAACAACATGTTAGGAACACGTTCTTACATGGCCAAAGGTGAAGAAATTAAACGCAAATGGTACGTTATAGATGCAACAGACAAACACCTCGGCCGTCTTGCAGTACAGGTTGCCCGTATACTTATGGGCAAAGACAAACCGACCTACACACCGCACGTTGACACTGGTGACTTCGTTATTATCGTAAACGCTGAAAAAATAGGTCTCACAGGCAAAAAGCTCGATCAGGAAACCTTCAAACACCATACAGGCTACATGGGTGGACTTCGTTCAATGACCTACAAAGAAGTCCTTAACCGTAAACCTGAACACCTTCTTGAAAGAGTTATCAAGGGAATGCTTCCCAAGACAAAACTCGGCCGTGACATGTATCGCAAACTCAAGGTCTATGCAGGTCCTGAACATCCGCATACAGCACAGCAGCCCGAAGAACTTAAGTAGGACAGGGGGATAAGGTTATGGCAGCAAAGAAAACGGCAGCTCCGGCCTTTATCTGGGGCACAGGCAGAAGAAAAAATGGTATCGCCCGCGTTCGCATTCGTGAAGGCAACGGCGCATTCCTCATCAACAACCGTGAAGTAGCAGAATACTTCCCGCGCCCGATTTGGGCAGCAAAAGCCAAAGAAGCTCTTGAAATTTCAGGACTTGAAGGCAAAATCGACGTGTTTGTCAATGCGCACGGCGGCGGACTTACAGGTCAGTCAGGCGCAGTTGCTCTTGGACTTGCAAGAGCAATCATTAAGTACAACCCTGAACTTCGCCCGGCACTCAAACAGGCGGGGCTTCTCAGCCGTGACCCGAGAATGGTTGAACGCAAAAAAGTTGGTCAGCCGAAAGCAAGAGCCAACAAACAGTTCTCAAAACGTTAATCTCGTTTCGAACATTTACAGCCTCCCTGCAGGGAGGCTTTTTTGTTTTGATTTGAAAAATTGCTGTATTTATATAATTTTATATAATTTGTCCGAAATATCAAACAGACAACAGTTATGATAAAATATGTAAGGCATATGCCAGTTGTAGTGTTCCTGCTGCAGCATAGGAAATGATTGGAGGTAAAACTTATGAAGAAAAAAATTATCTGTATTTTAGCTGTTATGTCTGTACTTTTTGCGGGTATAGCTTTTGCAGCGCCCAAATGGGTGCCTGCGGGAAAGGATTCAGAAGGTAATACATGGTATGTGAATTCCAAAGTTGAAACAATTTACCTTACAACAAGACAATACCAGGAATATTGTGTAAAAATGGTTCCCGGAGGACGTGGAGCTAAAAAATATGCCACAAGATATGGCCAGCAGGTAGCAAGCGTTATAGAAGTATGGAATGATTGTATGGGTTATCAGGTAACGTCCAGTAAGGTTTATAACACAAAGGGCCAATATATAGGTGCCGGATTTGAAGAAAGAACTGAAGATTTTATGTGGGATATTATCGATCATGCGGCATTCTAGATATTAACTAAATATAAAAATAAAAAACAAAGTCTCCTGTAATGGAGACTTTGTTTTTTATTTTCCTTAATATTTCAGTCCGAATATTGGGTGGAAAATGCGTTCATCGTGGAGGAATTCGGCCTGTTTGTCGAGTGCCGGTTTTACTTTGTCTCCGAGCATAATGGCAAGTGATGATGTGAGTATGTGTGTTAGGAACAGCGGCCCTATTATGCTGCTGCCAAATGTCGGACTTGATGCTGATACAAAGAAACTGAGGTTTGCCGAGCGGCATACGGGGGCTGCAGGTGAATCGCTTATTGTTATAATTTTTGCACCGTTTTCTTTTGCGATGGCAACCGCTTCACTGACTTCTACCGTGTAGCTCGGAAGTTCGCAGGTGATAACGACGTCACCTTTTTTGACACAGCGCATTTGTTCCCAAAGAGAGAGTCCTCCGCGGCGGAAAAGGGTTGCTTTGAGCCCCATTACAATGAGTCTGAGCTGAAGCATTTCGACTACAAGAGATGAGATTCCCCAGCCGACGCAGTAAATATTTTCGGCTTTTGACAGCAGATCACAGAAGTAGTCTGTATCTTTGTCCGAAATTTGTTTCATTGTATCTTCTATGTTGGCAAGCTCGGCACGGTATATGCTTTCTTCAACAGTGCTGTCCGAACGCTGTGCGCGTGTGAGCAGTGCAGACGGGTTTATTTGTTCAAGCACTGCATCTTGTAAGGCTGCTTTGAGCTCTGCATATCCTTCGAAACCGAGTATGTGCGCAACGCGTACAAGCTGTGCTTTTGAAACATGCAGTTTATCGGCAATGGCACCTATAGACAGATAAGATGCTTCGCGCATATTGGAAAGCAGATATTCGGTAACGCGGCGTGCTTTGTTTGGCATTGTCTGAGCTGTTTCAGCAAGTTTTTTCTGAAGTTCCGGACTATCCATTTATATCAATCCTTTTTGTTTTTCTAAACTCACGTGCATATTTAGTTTACAGGAGTTTATTTATTTGTCAACTGTTTTTTTTTGGAAAAATAAAGTTGTGTTTAAAATTTTACAGGTATTTTTGTGTGTGCGAAGGTATAATAATAACAGTTGATTTCTATTATACATGCAGCAGTTGGCCGTTTGTTTGGAGAAAGTATGAGTATGAAGAAAAAAGTTATTGTTTTTTCAGTTTTGTTTTTGATATTATCCGCTACATGCGGCTGTTTTGCATCAGAGCATATACTGGATTACAGCCAGTTAGTTTCTGTTCAGAAAAACAGCGATATTTTTGTTAAGGAAAACATAAAGATAAACGTTGAACACAACAGTATAACGCACGGTATTATCCGCAATTTCCCGACAGTGCGCGAGGACTCGGAGGGGCGCAGACGACAGATTGGTTTTGAAATGCAAAACGCGCTTTTGGACGGTAGTCCTGTTCCGTTCAGCACAGATTATTCTTCACGGGAATGTAATATCCGTATAGGCAGCGCTGATATCGTAATACCGCGTGGCGTGCATACTTTCACGCTGTTTTATACAGCGAAGGGCGAAATTGGTTTTTTTGATGACCATGACGAGCTTTACTGGAATGTCACAGGAAATGAGTGGAATTTTCCGATTGACCGCGCGTCGTGTGCCATTCAGCTGCCTGAAAAAAGTTTTGGCGAAGATTTTACCGCCGTCGAATGGTACGTCGGCAGCTATGGCGAAAAGGGCGATAAAAGCGCAGCAGAACTTGCCGGTGACGGCACTGTCCGCACGACGCGCCCTTTGCGCAAAGGAGAGGGACTGACGGTTGCTTTCGGATGGCGCAAGGGAGTTGTCACACAGCCTCCGCTGCCGCGGCTTGACGACTCTAAAACTCATACCGCAGTCGGGATATTTGTGTTTATAACGATTTTTGTGTGGCTGCTGTATGCCTGGAGATGTTTCGGAAGAGATCCTGTAAAAACTGTTATACCACTTTTTCATGCGCCCGACGGTATTTCGCCTGCTGCCTTGAAATATGCGGAAAATCTGGCATTTGACGACAAAACACTGCTTTCGGCAAACATCGTCAATCTTGCCGTTAAAGGTGCGCTGACGATTGAACAAACAGGCGGAGAACGAAAATTCCTGTTAAAGGCTCCTGTTAGTTATGTGCTGCACAAAACAGATAAAATGCCGAAAAATCTGACGTCTGATGAAGTGGTGCTGCTTGGCAAGCTTTTTGAGGCAGATGATGTACTTGATTTGTCGAAGGAGCAGCACGAAACTCTCTATGCTGCAGAGATACAGGTTAAAGCTGCGTGTAGAGCAGTAATGGGAAAGCTTTATGGTTATAATTCCGCGCCGTTTTCAGTTGCCGCGCTGGTTTACGCAGCCGGAGTTGCGCTGCTCTATTTCAGAAGCGACGAAGTTTTTCCGTTCGATATGTTTGCGTGCGGTTTCGGCGGTGTGATTATGTATGCTGTCGCAATGCAGAAGGAGCGCAGGCTTGGTCGCTTTGGCATTGGAATGTTTGTGCGCCGCGTTGTTTTACAACTGATTTTTGCATTTATCGGCACATCTTTGCTGACTTCACTGGGCAACAATCCACTGCCTTACCTGATTTTCTGTGCCTCTATGACAGTAATTTCGATATTCCGCCCGCTTATGGCGGCAAGAACTGAGCGAGGAGCAGAGCTTTACGCTCAAGCTGAAGGGCTTAAAATGTATATGACTGCCGCAGAAAAGGAGCGGCATGAAATGCTTAATCCGCCGGAAGAAACGCCGCAGCTTTTTGAAGAGCTGCTTCCGTACGCTCTTGCGCTTGGAGTCGCGAAAACTTGGGCTGACCGTTTTAGCAAAGTGTTGGAGGGTGTACAGTACAAACCGCAATGGTGCACGGGAGGAACAGTGTGGTTCCCAATGGATTTTACAGGTACTTTTGGCAACCGTGTTCGTTCAGCCGCCGCACCCGTTGCTGAAAACAGCGTGGGCAGTGATGTTTTCGGCGGAAACTGGAGTTCAGGCTTAGGCGGAGGTGGTTTCTCCGGAGGAGGCGGAGGAGGCGGCGGCGGAAGCGGCTGGTAAAGACAATATCAATTATGCATTATCAATGACCAATCGATGATATCTTGTTTCGCAAGCCTTCGATAAAAGGAAAAAGAGAGGGGTCCATGCAGTTAATAAAGTTTTTGCTTTACGTTTTTATTTCAAAAGTCTAAACTTGTTCAGACACCACAATTGGTAATTTTCACAATCGACGAAAAGGAAGGTCAAAAGCATGAAGAAATTTATTTTTTTAATTGCCATGTTTTTTGTAATTTTTTCAGCATCGTGCTGCTTTGCGAAAGACGAGAAGTTGTTTGGAACATATATTATTACGGCTGACTGCAACAGGATAAACACAACGGCATTCAGCAAATCGGGCGACCTGTGGATTGAGGCTGACGCTCTGCGCAAGGCAGGAATAGCACTTGCGACGGTACTTGACGGGAAATGTTTGACAATTCAGGTGAAAAATCCTGACGAAATTTTTGGAATCCCTGCTCTAAAACAACTTACCGGCGATGTTCTCAGACTTGCTTTCCGTGCCGCAGACGTTCAGAAAGTGAAATATATCAACATTTCCGGACTTGAGAAGCTAACCGGATGTTTTGTCGAAAAAGCGAACGGTCTGCCTTATGTGCGCGTGCTTCCGAAAGAATTCGCGGCATTTCCGGCAAAAAACGATACGGAACTCAAAAAGCCTGTAATTATGGCGTGGGAATACGTCAAGTCGTACAGTCCAGAGCTTGCGTCAGAGCCTGTAATTAACGGGCTTGACGTCATCTCTCCGACATGGTTCAACCTTGAAAGCGCAGACGGATTTGTTTCAAACATAACGTCTCCGGCTTATACTGCTGAAGCGCACAAAAGAGGAATGAAGGTATGGGCGCTGGTGTCAAACAGCTTTAACAGACCGCTGACAAGACCGCTGACAAAGGCTTTTTTGCGCAGTGCGCAGGCAAGAAAGCTGTTTACTGCACAGTTGCTTGCGTTTTCAAAACTTTACGGGCTTGACGGTTTCAACTTTGATTTTGAGAAGATTGATGTTGCGGACAGGGACGCATTCACACAGCTGCTCCGCGAAGCGGCGCCGTACCTGAAAGAAGCCGGTCTTGTTGTCTCAGTTGACGTGCATAAACCGGCAAATACCGATCTCTCAAAAAGCCATGACAGAAAAGCACTCGGTTCCATAGTTGATTACGTTATGCTGATGGCGTATGACCAGCATTGGAGCAGCTGTCCTGTCGCAGGTTCAGTCGCCGACATGAAGTGGACAAGAGCTGCTGTCGTTAAGACGCTCCAGGAGGTTCCGGCAGAAAAGTTGGTGCTTGGCATCCCGTTTTATATGCGCCGCTGGGTATGCACACCGAGTGCGGGAGGAAAAGAAACGGTTAAGGGATATACTCTGAACATGAAGCTGTCTGACGAACTCATACGAAAACACAATCTTACTCCGGTATGGCTTGCGGACAAAAAACAGGATTATTACGAATTTAAAGAAAACGAACAAACAATCAAGGTTTGGGTTGAAAACAGAAAATTGCTTACCGCAAGAGCTGACCTGATTAAAGAATACAACCTTGTCGGAGCAGCCTGCTGGCGCAAAGGACAGGAGCAGCCGTATGCATGGCAAGCGCTTCATGAGTCGCTTCACGACAAATAGCAAGTATAGCAATTTTGATAAAAGTTTTAAATAAGAAATATTCCAACCCTTATGTTTGGAGTATAATAGCATGGTTAAATGAACGGAGGTGCTGTTATGACCAAAGATGAGGTCATCCAGCTTGAGGAACTTTACCGCAGCCTTGATGAGGCTGATACGGAGGATGAACTGAAGGAGACTGCCGAAAAAATCCTTGAGCTTGACCCTAAAAATGCCTGTGGAAAACTGGCGCTTTGGAAAGCGTTGGATATAGATGAAGCCATGGACAATATTGCTATGCTTGAAGATGCGCTTGAAGATCAGCGTGCGCATATTCAGGCAATGGACACGCTACCATCTGTGTCTTCCGACAGAGATGCGCAGGTGTACGGGGCAATGCTGCTCAATCTTGCGCAGAGCTACCTTTCGCTTGCCTGGCAGGACGAGGAAAATCCTGATCTTGACAGGGAGGAGCAGGCGCTTGCGCTCGGCAGAGAATTGCTTGCCATAGACAAAAATGAGGAAGTTTTCCCTGCGCGTGATCTGATGTATCGCTGCATGATTGACCTTCAGATGTATAACGATATTTTCAGCATGCTTGAAAGCGAGGAAGAACCTTCAGTTATGGGTGAACATGCCCGTGTTATTTCAATGATTGAAACAGGTGCTGATGCAGGAGAAATCCGAGACGCGATGATTTATGCCATGTCTTTGGCACCTGATGTTCCTACGCTTCTGCTGGGAATATGGGAAATGCCTGAGGGTGACGACATTGAAGAAGACGAAGAACTTACCGCTCTGTATGCCAACTATCTTGCGGTTCCGTGGTGTGCAAACAATCGCAGGATTACAACACTGACTGTTCCCACATATTTGTTCTGCTATCTGACGGAGCGGCTTGAAGACGCAAAAGAAATCAAAGCACTTGAAGAATGTTATGAATCACTCGGGATGCTTGACGATGTGTGCGAGGCAAAGCAGAGAATAAAGGCGCTTCAGAGTGATGAAACGCAGCTTGAGGAAATTGACTCTTATGCGTTGGGTGAAGCGGGGCAGCTTACGGAAAAAATGTCCGCAAAAGCCGAAGAATAATTTTTGCCGGTAAACAGGGACTTTGTCCTTACTTAATAAAGAAATTACTGAAGAGGTGTATATGTATGAAAAAATTTGTATTTATTCTCATTATTGTCTTGGCGCTGACGCCTGCAGCCTATGCAGCGGAAACAGCAGGCGTTTCGGCCGCACAGGAAGTTCCTGCTGTTCAGGAAGCTCCGGCAGATATATATACAAAAATCTGCCAGCAACTTTCAAACGGCAAGCCTGAAATCCAGAATACGCTTAATGCAACTGTTGTCGGTTATAAGTCACAACCTGACAGTAATATTCTGCAGGCTCTTGGGGCAAAATCAGCAGAACTTTATGCCGGAGACATTAGACTCGGTATGGTTAATTTCTGTGACAAATGTCTCGGAAACTATGACACGATTGAGAAACAGGCCAAAGCACTTGCCGCTTTTGTAAGAGGCTACAAAGTGTACGGCGCTGTTCTCCTTTCTTTCAGCGGCTGCGAATCAGCCCCTGTAACAAAAGAAAAGATATACAAGGGAACACATGCCTGGGTTATACCGTTCCCGACAGGCAAAGATTTTAAGCTTAATATTTTGGGGAAACCCGGCGGAACAGCAAGACTCTGGAAATTTATCCCAGAAAAAGCAGCTTATAAGGAATGGCAAGGCGGAAACTGGGAAAGAGAAATCACCGTACTAGGCAAATAAAATCAGCTTTTATTCCGTAAAAATACTTATGAAATCTGCCGGCATTGCATTATACTAATTCTTGTATGACAGTATCATTAAGGAGGCGTATGAGCGAACATGAAAAAAATTATCACAGCAGTTATATTAACACTTGTTTTTTCCGCTGCTGCTTTTGCGGATAGCAGTTGGGACAAGACACTTACAGCAGTTAATAACAGCATAAGAATACGCGAAGACGGGGCAAAAGTTCTGAAAACTTACGCAAACCTCAAAGCAAACCCTAAAGATGAATATAAGCTTTGGCAGCAGCTTTCGACAGCCAGAGGCGAGCAGAGAACAATTGCGGCAATGACGCTTGTAAATACAATGTTTCCTGACGGAAATCCTGGACGCTGGGAAGAAGTTGGTGACCTTACGGGTACGGATTTTCTCAAACCGCGGCAGTTTATGGCAATAGATGCACTGTTTGCTGCAGTTCAGGAACTTTCGTCAAATGAACGTACAATATGGGGCGCAGCTCTTTTGCTTGAACAGTTCGGCAGTTCTGCATACGGCAAGGTAATGTTTGTTGAGGAAACACCGGCAGAGGTTAAGGCAATTATAGAAAATATAAAGTCTAAAACTGGACTTTCTGGCGACTGGTCAGTCAAAAAACTTCGCGGCAAACTGCCGTTCTGCCCGAAGTATGAAGGTAAAATGACACACAACAATGCCGAAAATCTCTGCCTTATCTATCTTGACAATTTCGGCAGGCTGACGAGTTACGGCGAATACGGCTGGGATAGAGACAGAGGTCTGCTTTATGAAATCATCGAAGACAACGGCGGCCGCGGCGGAAAACACGATTAAACAGGTCAGGCGACACGGCAGGAGAAATCCTGCCGTTTTTTGTTTCCTGCCATAAAAGTTTTGTCAATATTGCGCAAATTTAATATAATATATCTTGAGACGTCACGACACGCCGCATATTATTCTGCCGTAAGGGAGTACGTCCGATGAGAGTGTGCAGAATCTCGATAAGCAGCAAAGCAGAACTTTTCAGCGAACTGAGCAAGGTGGGGGCATCGCCCTCAAGTCTTCCGTTTTTTGAAAACAAGCGTGAGATGCTCTGTCTGCTTGTCAATCTTATGCCTTCAGCAGCAGCAAATATTTTGAAACAGGAAATGCTTTCCGTTGGAGGAGACGCAGCTGTGCACGCCCACGCGGTTGACTGCCGCGAACCGTCGAGCCGTGCGATTTTGTTCGGCTGCCGCAGACAACTTGCGGAAGTAACGGCAAAACTGAAAAAGATGCCATGGTGGGGCTTCCCTGAACTTGCTGACGAAATTTTGTCGGCAGTCTGTGAACGCAGCGCAAAAACACAGCTGATGGGGATAATCAATCTCACTGACGATTCATTTTTCGCGTCAAGCAGAACAGACGAAAAAGACGTTGTAAACCGCGCGAAACAGCTTGTTGCGGAAGGCGCAGACATCATTGACATAGGCGCAGAATCCTCGCGTCCGAACGCGGAAAGAGTTGCGGAAGATATCGAACTTGCTAAAATCACGCAGGCTGTCAGAGCAGTTCGCACAGAACTTCCCAATATCGTAATTTCAACAGACACAACGCGGGTTTCCGTTGCGGCAGCGGCACTTGAAAACGGGGCAGACATAATAAACGATGTTTCGGGGCTGGCAGACGAACGTATGGCGGAAATATGCGCCGAATTTGACGCGCGGTATGTGCTTATGCACAGTCGCGGAAATTCAAAGACAATGGACAGCATGTGCGATTACGGGCATCTATTATTTGATATCGCAGACTTTTTTGAACAGCGGCTTGAAACGGCCGAAAAATACGGGCTAAACCGTGAAAAGATTATTCTTGACCCGGGTTATGGCTTCGCCAAAAATAGAGAACAAAATCTTTATCTGCTGAAAAATATTTCAGCGTTTAGAGGTTTCGGTCTGCCGCTTCTTGCGGCCGTTTCGAGAAAACGTTTTCTCGGCGAAGACAATGCTCCGGAGGAAAGACTTGAAGCTACGCTTGCGGCTACAGTTTTCTGTGTAAGTCATGCTGTTGAATATGTCAGAGTCCATGATGTCGCTGTAAACAAACGTGCCGCAAACTTTGCAGAGGCATTGAAAAATGCATAACGTCTGGTTTTCTCTGGGTTCCAATGAAGGTGACAGAATGGATATGTTGTCACAGGCAATGGAAATGCTTGCAGATATTTTTGAAATAACTGCAGAAAGCCCTGTTTATGAAACTGAGCCGTGGGGAATAACTGTACAGCCGAAATTTCTCAATATGTGCGTTGCGGTCAGAAGCGAACTTACGGCCGGTGAAGTGCTTGAAAAAATCAACGAGATAGAAGCAATGCTCGGAAGACTTCGCAAAACCAAATGGGGACAGCGGACAATTGATATAGATATTATCTTTTACGACGACGAAATAATCAGCAGCGAACGGCTTACGATTCCGCACGAGTACATGCATGAAAGAGCTTTTGTACTTGTGCCGTTGAACGATATAGCAGCTGACAAAATACATCCTGTTAAAAAGGAAACAGTAAACGAACTGCTGAAAAAACTGCCAAAGGAGAAAATGACATGTCTGGGCTTCCTGAAGAAACAGATGAACTGAAAATTGAAAAATACGGAAAAATACGCCGCAATCTCAGCGTACTTCGCTCAAAGATATTCCATGATGCACAGCGCACGGGGAAAAAGATAGCCGGAGCAAGTCATCGCAGCAGGCTTGAAATGTTGCTGGTTCCATGCATTATGCTTTTGGTTGTCATAGCTATAATACTGCTTCCGGGAGCTGACAAAGACCCTGAAACTGTCAAAACGCACATGCTTCGTGTGAGCAGTCCGGCCATATCGCTGGCTTATGAACAGGATAAAGACGGAAAAATTCTTTCTGCATGGATACGTACACCAAAAGTTTCACGCAAAATTGGTCAGATTGAGGGTTTGTCATATATTGCGGATAATAAATTTTATCTGGATGCAGACGGCGACGGCACTAAAGATTTGCTCTGGAGAATTTCATTCAATGACGACAAAGGTGAAAAAGGGGTCCATCTTTGGGTAGGGGCTCTCGGCAGACTTGCAAAAATATATGTTTCTTCAACACCCTATGTTTACACACGCTGGGATGCACTGCCAACAAAGGTGCGTACGCCTTCGGATTGTGCGCTGTATGTTTCGCCGACACTGCCGGGCAGCAAAGCCAGAGGCACAGAATGCTATTCCTTTATCTACACACTAAAGCTTACTCCCGAAGGACTTGCATTTATACCGGTGCCCTCAGTATATGAACAACTTTTCCCGCTGCTTCGTGCGGTAGCTGAAACGGAAGAGGATGAATCACTGCATACTGCGTATGTAAATATGATTACTGAATTCAAACGTCTTGCCGACGGCAAAATTCCAAGCGCGTCAACCTATACCAACCTGACAATTGACAAGGTTGACCTTCTGCCGATGAAATAGAACAATGAGAGAAGAAAAATTTGAGCCTGTAGAGGCGGTACGCAAATATCTTGCAAGTGTAAACTGCAAATCGGAAATCAAACATACAGAAGCTACTATTTTCACTGTATCTGATGCAAGTTTTGCGGTAGGTGCTCCTGAAGAAGAAATACTTAAAAGTATTCTGCTTCGTGTAAACCACGGAGAATCTAGAGCTCTTGCTCTGATGTCAGGCGTAAATCGCGTAGATACCAAAAAAATCAGACATCTGCTCGGAGTGCAGCACGTTTCTTTCGCGCAGCCGGAAGAATGTATAGAGTGGTCAGGATTTCGCCCTGGAGGAGTACCCCCTGTAGGCTATCCTGAACAGCCTGTTACCCTGCTTGACGATGACCTGTTCAAATATGAAACAGTATGGGCAGCAGCTGGTACTGACCATGCTTTCTTCCCTATAGCACCCTGCGAACTGCTCAGAATAACAGGCGGCAGAAGAGAAGATATCAAAAAATAGTGATGCCGGTAAAGTTAAAAGGCACCGCGGTTCAGAAATTTAGGAAAACAGACGGGCATTCGTACACCGTTTATTAAAGGAGTTATAAAAATGAAAATAGTAATTCTTACTGGAAGTCCGAGGAAAAATGGAAACAGCGCAAAACTTGTGAAAGCATTTACCGAAGAGGCGGAACGTTTTGGCGCTGAGGTTGAAATTTTTGATACAGCCTTTATGAATATAGGTGGCTGCCGCCATTGTGAAAACTGCTACAAAAAAGGCCGTCCGTGCCTTTTTGAAGACGATTTCAACAAAATTGCGGCAGCGGTTGAAAACGCAGACGGGGTGGTCTTTGCCTCCCCTCTATACTGGTCGAGTTTTACGGCACAACTTAAAGCTTGCATAGACCGTTTCTTCTGCTTCTACAACGGAAAAGGTATTACAAATAAAAAATACGCACTGCTTGCAGCATGTCAAGACAGCACAGCGAACGCATTTGCGGGGATGTTTCTTGTCTATCGCGGAGTTCTCTCACTGCTTGGTGGAACACATGTAGGCGAAGTGCTTGCAACAGGGGTTTACGCGGCAGACGACATTAAAAAAGGAAACTGCTGTGAGCAGGCAAAGGAACTTGCGAGAAGGTTCTTCTAACGTAAAAAATGAAAACGCGGTTCGAACAGATAGTTGACGTGAATATGATAGGTAAAGCGGCAAATCAACTTTCATCTGCCGAGCTGTTTTCTCTTGCTGCGATAGAGAAGTTCGAGCCTGCGGAAAAAGATGCCGAAAAACTGCTTATGCTTGCCGTTGACATACAGCTTGACTTCATGGACGACGGCGCGCTTGGTGTAAAAGGAGCAAAAAAAGACGTAGAACGACTGACCCGTTTCATATATGACAACATAGAAAAACTGACGGCAATAGCCGCAACCTGCGATTGTCATTCACCAATGCAGATATTTCATGCCTGCTGGTGGCAGGATGAAAATGGTAAAGAGCCTGCGCCGTTTACGATAATCACCAAAAGCGAGCTTGATGCAGGGCGCTGGATACCGCGTACAATGCCTGGAAAATCGGCGGAATATCTTGAAGTGCTTGAGCGTCAGGGCAAAAAGAGACTTTGTATCTGGCCGTACCATTGTCTGGAAGCAAGCATAGGTGGTGCACTGGAAAACCAGTTCTCAAACATGGCGAACTTTTTTGCTGCGTCACGCAGAGCCGAATTTCGCAAATTTGGCAAAGGCAGAATACCATACTCGGAATTTTACGGTGCGCTTCGTCCGGAATACTGTGAGCCCGGTACAGACAACACAGAACTTCTTGAATTTGTGTGCCGTTTTGACAAAATAATCGTTGCAGGAGAAGCAATGGACTACTGCGTATACGAAACAGTGCTCCAGCTTTGCAGTGAACTTGGAAGAATAGGCAAGACACCTAAAATCTTTGTAATGAGCAGCTGTACAAGCAGCATAGGTCCTCGCGAAGAAGCGGAAAAACAGTATGCGGAGCTTGTGAAAAAATACGGAATAACGATTATTTAGACTAAAGCATTGAAAATAGGCGCAGGGGCGAATAGATCGATGACTCCTTGGTTTGCAAGTCTTTGTTTTTGAGGTTGATGGTTTAATATTAAATATCGGAATTTATACATCTATACACCTACTCGCCTATACAGCTGAAAACGGAGTGATATCTAATGCATATAACGATTGAAAAAGCAACGGAAGCAATGCTCCCCGAAATGTATTCGGTATTTGATGACTCGGCACTTTATGACCATTATTTTAAACCGCATCCTGAGTCTCTGTCCTTCATGCTAGACGGTGCCACAAAAAACGGTGACACACTGATAGCGCGCACATCTTCTGGTGAAATTGCCGGAGTTATGGTTGTGCTCATGCAGGGTTTTGCAGAGCTTCCGTACCTTGCGCTGCTAGGAGTCAAAAAGAAATATCGCGGCATGGGAATAGGCAAAAAATTTCTTGCCGTGTTCATAGGCCTCGCAGAACAGTCTGGTGCGCCGAATATGTTTATCATGACAAGCACATTCAACGTCCGTGCAAAGCAGCTATACGAGTCAGTAGGTTTCAAAAAAATGGGAGTCATTCCGAACTATCTTATAAAAGGCATAGACGAAATAATGTTCGTCCGCCCTAATAAAAAACTGAAATAAGGTGAACACAATGGATGCATTCTGGTGGTATATAACCCTCAGCGCAGAACCTGAGCTTGATGACGCACTCTTCTCACTTGCTGACAATACGGAAAGCATAGGCACTGAATTTGACGAACTTGCCTCAGGCAAAGTCACGTTGCGTGCGTATTATCGCAGCAACGAGTCACTTGAATACTGGAAAAACAAACTGCTTAAAGCCATGAGAGAATTTCCGACAATCAAAATTGAAGATTGGGGTAAACTTGAAAACCAGCCGTGGAACGTACAGGCAGAAGAAGCCCTTCCCCCCCTCAACGTCGGAGAAAACATTGTTGTTCTTGCACCGTGGCACAAAGGAACAGAAGAAGCATGCAGAATGCCGCTTTACATAAACCCAGGCTGCGCCTTCGGCACAGGCTATCACGAAAGCACACAGATAGTTCTGCAGCTTATGGAACAATACATGAAGCCGGGAATGACCACCGCTGACATAGGCACAGGCAGCGGAATACTCACAATATTTGCGATAAAAAAAGGAGCGGCAAAAGCCTACGCACGCGACATAGACCCTGCTGTCATAGACGAAGTGCGAAAAAATTTTGAGCTTAACTCACTTGACATGAACAAAATTGACCTTGCGACAGGAGACCTGCTCAGAGGATTTAATCACAAAGCAGACCTGCTTCTGGCAAATATACTAATAGAACCGCTTTCAACAATGATCTGCGATGTGCCTGCCGTAATAGGCAGCAAGGGTACTGCGCTTTTTTCAGGCATGGTTGAAAACGAAAGAGAACGTTTCCTGAAAGTGCTTGATGAAAACGGGCTTATGCCTGTTGCAGAAAAAAGAGAAGGAGACTGGTGGGGTGTCGCAGCCAAGATTAAGGCTTGAAGACTGCCGTTTTGAAAACGGAATATGGAAACTTGACGCAAAACAGGCAAAGCACCTTGTAAAAGTGCGCCGCTGCTATAACGGTTCTGTCGTTGAAGGACTGCTTAACGGCGAAAAACTTGAACTGCGGCTTGAAAACTGCGATACAGAGCAAGTCTGCGCCGTAGAACTCTCACGCGCGAAAGAAAAGAAACCCCCGCGTGAAATCAGACTTCTCCTTGCGCTGCTAAAAAACGACCAGTTTGACGATGCGCTCCGTTTCTGTGCGGAGACAGGAGTAAGCGAAATATATCTGCTTGCCTGTGAACGCTCAGTTCCAAAGATTTCGGACAAAATAAATGAAAAAATGGTGCGCTGGAACAAAATACTTGCCGAAGCGACAAAGCAGTCAGGTGCTGCTGCTGAACCGCTGCTTCATGCTCCTTCTGCATTCGCCGAATTTGACTTTTCCGCTGTTCAAGGCGACAAATACGCTGCTTTGCTTTCGGACAAAGCCCATTCACTTTCGGACATTAAATTCGGTGTCAAGGCTACACTCGCAATAGGCCCGGAAGGTGACTGGTCACCTGAAGAAACACAGCGGCTGCTTGACGAAGGCTTTATACCTGTAAGCCTTGGAGCACGTATACTTCGTGCAAGTACTGCAGTAGCAGTCGGCTGCGGCTGGCTTGGTAATACGAAATAAAAGTGCATAAAACTTTTTGGAAGCGCGCAGGCTAAGTCATATTTAGAGGCAATAAAGAAAGACGGGGATATTTTTTCTTGGTGACTAATCTGCTATAATACATGAAAGTTAGTGTGGATTTAGATTAATACTGCTACCGGTAATAATTTGACATGCGTAAACGTGTCAAGTAAAAATAAAGAAAGGGTGTTTGTAATAATGAAAAGAAACAACTGTCTTTTAGTTGCAGCAATTTTGGGAACACTTTATGTATTGTATCTGATTGTGTATTTCGCAGGGGCAATGTCTGATGCACCAGATACGGAAACAACTATAGGTGCAGGAATAGCAACAGCATTGGTTATGCCGCATATGATCTGTGTAGCTATCGCTGTAATATTTAACTGGGTCGGATGGTCATGCAGAGTAAGATGGGGTGCCTTGGTGGCAGGAATTTTATATGCAGTCTCTATGCTGCTTATGTTCCTGTACGCACTATTCGTTCTGCCGCAGATGATCTTGTGCTTTATTGCATTTGCGAAAATGAAGGTAAATAATACTGTGAATACAGTTAACACAGTGAATACAGCCAATACTCAAATACAAAATAATAACGACACGAGTTTTTGCACACAGTGCGGAAGCAAGTTAATGGCAGGAAACGGTTTTTGTCCTAATTGCGGCAGCAAAATAGAATAATATAAGCAGTATACTGTCTGAAGTAAAATAACAAAGGCAAAAAAATTGAAATATTAGGCATATTCACAAAGAACGTACTAAAGTGCGTTCTTTGTTGTATAGTGATTGTATAAAATACTGACTATTTAATGATTCATTGACTTTTCCATATTAAACTATATAATGAAACAACTTGATATCTGCAGAGAATCACAGTATGAAATATGATAGTGTTATCTCTGGTCCAAAGGAGTATATGCCTATGAAATGTGTAAAATGCGGGAATGAAAATGCTGAGAATGCAAAATTTTGCAAGAAATGCGGCACAAGGCTTACAGACGAACAGCAGCCGGTAAGTTTTGTACCGGCACCAAAGAGTAAAAAAGATAATAAACAAAAAATACTCATTTGTATTGCAGCAGCTATCATACTGGTTGGTGCCGTTGCCGGAGTTGCCATATATATGCACATGCAAAACGGTGCTTATGGGACAAAGACACTGCAGTTGGTACAACAGGGCAATCAATATAATGAGCGGGATGAATCTGAAAAAGCGGCAGTATGCTATGATAAAGCTGCACAGCGTGGTAATGCTGATGCCTTATATAAACTTGCATTCTTATATTGGGTAGGTGATGGTGTTCCGCAGGATTTCACGAAAGCTGAGATGCTCCTAAAGAAAGCTGTCGAAATTTACACAAAACGCGCAGATAATGGCGATGCTGAGGCAATGGTTGCGTTGGCAGGAATGTATTCGATAGGTGGTGAATTCGCTGGAGGCTTTGGTGTTTCAGGCGACGAAGCGAAAGCAGTAGCATATTATGAAAAAGCCGCTAAACTCGGCAATGCTGATGGCATTGATGGACTTGCTTCCTGTTATGAATATGGAAAGGGAGTGCCGGAGGATAAAGCAGAGGCTAAAAAACTTTATAAGAAAGCCGCAGCAATTTACATGAAAGCTGTTGCCAATGATGATGTTGCCGCAATGCGAAAACTGGCATTTATGTATGAGTATGGACAAGGTGTTGAAAGCGATAATTATAAAGCGGTAATGTATCTTGAAAAAGCAATTGCGAAAAATGATATAGTGGCAATGGATACGTTGGCAACAAGTTATTATGATGGTACGATGGGTTTAACCCAGGATATCGGCAAAGCAATAGAATTGTGGCAGAAAGCTGCTGACCTTGGAAGTGCTGGAGCTAAGTCAAATTTGGAGGCAATAAAGAAAGGCGAAGATATTTTCCGTGGTGATTAATCTGTTGTAATATGAAAAATAAGTCTGGATTTTAAAATTTGATATGGTAATCGGTGTTAATAATTTGACATATGCACTAATACAAAAAACGACCGGGAGCGATAAAGCTCTCGGGCATTTTTGTATTTCTGTACATCTCCATTGCGAACAAACGGCTCAACTGTCAAAATAACTGACTGTCGTCCGTTTGTCCGCAAATTTGACT